>OMUE01000198.1 GCA_900314165.1 uncultured Acidaminococcus sp. | reverse complement strand
TTCGCTCTTCACTCTTCGCTTTTCGCTTTTTAAAGGAGATCCATCATGCGTCAAAACGACTTTACCCAGGGCCCTATTCTGTCGCCCCTTTTAAAATTCATGATTCCTGTAATGATTACCCTGTTCCTGCAGACCTTGTACGGGGCCGTGGACTTGTGGGTAGTGGGCCGCTTTTCTTCCCCTGAGGAGGTAGCAGCTGTAGCAGCAGGCAGCCAGATGCTTCAACTGGTCACCGAAATCATCGCGAACCTGTCTCTGGGCACCACGGTGCTGCTGGGAAATCTCCTGGGCAGACGCCGCACGAGACTGGCTGGCAAAGCCATCAGCACCACCATCCTGTTCTTCATAGCTGTAGCCCTGTGCCTGACCGTCCTGTTGCTGTTCGGAGCTTCCCTGTTCTCTCACGCTTTGGAAGTACCGGAAGAAGCACTGTCCTCTACCCTGCACTATGTCCGCATCTGCGCCGCAGGTCTCATCTTCATCGTTGGATATAACGTCTTAGGTGCCATTTTCCGGGGCACGGGCAATTCCATGATGCCCTTATATACAGTCATCATCGCCGCTGTCTGCAATATTGCAGGGGATCTGGCCCTCGTGGCAGGACTTGGGCTGGGCGCTGCCGGAGCAGCCATCGCCACTATTGCCAGCCAGGGCATTTCCGTATTCCTGTCCTACTTGCTCATCCGTCGGGCAAAGCTGCCCATCGACATCTATAAAGAAGATTTCCATGAACTGGACCGTCCCCTAATTGAGAAAATGGTTTCCATAGGAGCGCCTGTGGCCGCTCAGAACATCCTGGTAGGCTTCAGCTTCCTGTGGATTATGAGCCTGGTGAATCCCTTGGGCGTTTCCGCTTCCGCCGGTATCGGCATTGCGGAAAAGATGTGTGGCTTCATCATGCTGGTACCCATGGCCTTCCTGCAGTCCATGTCCGCCTTCATTGCCCAGAACGTAGGCGCCCGCAGAATGGCAAGAGCTAATAAAGCCCTGGGTTACGGTATCGGCGTTTCTCTGTGCTTCGGCCTGGTGCTGGGCAGCCTGGCCTTCTTCCACGGGGATATCCTGTCCAGTTTCTTTACGAAGGATCCGGACGTGATCCGGGATGCGGCGGCCTATGTGAAGGCTTATGGCCTGGATACATTTATGACCAGCTTCTTGTTCTGCTTTTTCGGCTATTATAACGGCTGCCAGAAGACCCGTTTCGTCATGGTCCAGGGCATCCTGGGAGCCATGGCCTTCCGGGTACCCCTGTCCTGGCTGTTGGCCCAGATCCAGCCCGTATCCATCTTCCGCATCGGCCTGGCCAATCCCCTCTCCTCCATTGCCCAAATCCTCATGTGCGGCGGATATTTCCTGTATGAGAAGAAGAGAGGGTTCAGGGATATAATTTAAAAAAGCGAAGAGCGAAGAGTGACCAGCGAAGAGGCGCTCCACGGATGCGGGACTTTTCGCTCTATTTCTTTCTACCTTGCTGCCGCAGGCCACTTTTCACTCTTCACTTTTCGCTTTTCACTTATAAAATCAGAATTTCGGAATCTCCTTCACGTCAGCCACAGGGCAGTCGTATTGGCCATTGTTCTTGGCCATAAATTCCTTTTTCGCCGCTTCAATGCGGTCGGGATGTTCCACCATGAGGGCGGCGGACAGAGCCATGACCTTGCTGGCCGTCAGCATGCCTTTTTGCCCGATGGCCGTAGCCACCTGGCCCGTCTTGTACCAAGAATGGCCCGGCGTGCCCAGAGCCTCCGTAGCCACGTTGAAATGGAACGTGGGGCAGATAAAGCCCACATCCCCTACGTCCGTAGAGCCGAAGCCCAGGATTTCGTGGTTGGGATCGTTGTCAGAAATCCGGGTATCCAGCGGATAGGCCAGCTTTTCTGCCAAATGATCTTCCCCATAGAGTTTGATAATCTGCTGCTTCTGCTGAGCTTTCTGTACTTCCGTGAAGCTTTCTGTAAAGGATTTGGCCAGAGCGAAATCCGCATCCTCCCAGTGGGGTGTACCGATCATATGGAAGGCTTCCGTGGTGTTCTGGGCCAATACCGTATTGCTGATGTATTCAGAACTGCCGCCCTCCGGCACAATCTCCAACTGGGTGCCGCAGATCAGTGCTGCCCCACGGGCAATATCATCCACCCGGGGCACGATTTCCTTGACTTGTCTGTAATAGGGTGCACGGATCAGGTACCGGACTTTAGCATGGTCTTGTACCACGTTGGGCGCACGGCCGCCGGCATCCACATAGGCATAGTGGACACGGGCTTCCATAATGATATGTTCCCGCAGGTAGTTTACGCCTACGCTCATGATTTCGCAGGAGTCCAGGGCACTGCGACCCAGGTGCGGTGAACCGCCGGCATGAGCCGTAACTCCTTTGAAGACGTAGCTGCGACATACATTGGCGTTGGAATGGGTCATGTACGTGCTATTGACCGGAGCCGGATGCCAGCCCAGCACAAAGTCCACCCCGTCAAAACAGTGTTCTCGGGCCATAAAGGCCTTGCCGCTGAAGTTTTCTTCTGCAGGGGTACCGAAATAGATAATAGTACCGGGCGTTCCGGTCTTTTCCAGATAATCTTTAAGTGCAAAAGCTCCGCCCATAGCACCAGTGCCCAACAGATTGTGGCCACAGCCATGGCCGGGGGCTCCTTCTACTAAAGGATCATGAACCGGGCAGCCGGCCTTTTGGCTCAGCCCCGGCAGGGCATCAAATTCACCCAACAGGCCTATGACAGGCTTGCCACTGCCCCATACGGCCTTAAAGGCATTGGGAATGCCCGCCAGATTCCGGGTCACCGTAAATCCATGCTTTTCCAGTGTCTTACATAATAATTCTGCAGATTGAAATTCTTCAAAGCCTAATTCTGCATAGTTCCAGATCTGTCTGCTGACATCGATCAGCTCTTCCTGATTGGCTGCAACAGATGCTTCGATAATATTCTGTGCTTGTGACATTTCAGTAGTCCTCCTGTTTATGAATTACTAGATGAGAACTCTGCCCGGCCCCACCACCATCGCAAGCGGCTCTGCCGTACCCCACCACCATTCCTTTCATGAGATCTAAGGATAGGAATGGTTCCCCGCCCCTTCTGGGCGGACTAGCAGGTTGCCAGCTTCGCTGGCCTGAATAGAGTCGGTTCCCCTCCCCTGCGGAGATGACTGGGCCCTGCCCATCCAGCAGACAGTCGCCCCCGTAGGGACATGTCGCCCCCGTAGGGGGAGAGGGCCATTGCGTTAGCAATGGCGAGGGGGCAGTGCAGCGCACTCCTCTTTGCTCTTCGCTTACCCGAGCTATTCCAGTTCCTTCTTCAATTCCACGACCGAACCATCCTGGTATTTTATACCCGTAATGATGGCAGCCACCTTTACCGTGGACAGGTCGGTGGCAATCCATCTGGCCTGAGCGGGCACCATGGGATTCAGTTCCTTGGACAGCTGCAGGGTCTTCGTCCCTTTATCCATGTTCACCGTTCCGTTGAAGGGCACCACGAACATGCTGTTCCCGGGGGCCGTTACCCGGAATTCCCCGTTAATAGAGGTAATGACCTTGCTGCTATGGACGTTGACCGGAGCGCTGAGATTCATAACCTTCACGTAGCCAAAAGAGTTGGCATCCTTGATTTCCACCTTGCCGGGAGCTACGCTGATTTCTTTCTTCATTTTTTCTAACAGCGTACCATTCATGGCTTCCAGTTTTTTAGCCACGGCGGCGTGCATCTGCTTCAGATAGTCCTTCAGATTCGTGATTTCCAGCACCTGCCAGGTGCCGTCTTCCAGCTGCTTCATGCCTACCTGCAGTTCAAAGGTCTGATCCAGTTTCTCGTCTTTCACCTTCACGGCTACCGTAGTCAGGTCCGCAGATTTGTTGACGCCCCCTACACCTACGATGGCCAGCCGGCTCAAACCGGCCTGGTTCATCATGTTCAGGGCGATCATCTTTGTCTGCATCTGCTCCTGAGTGGTGCTATTAGGATCAGGCTTCTCAATATTGCCCGTCCGGATCATGTGTTCAATATCCGAATTCAGGGAGCCTACAATAGCCGGCTTCATCATCATAATGAACTGCATGGCAAACTGTTTTGATGTGTCATCCAGCGCCTCGTCCGCTTCCAGGGAGCTGGCAATCAGAGCATCATAGCTGGTTCCCAACAGGTTCTTCGTATCCACGTGCTTTTGGAAAGCATCCCAATCCTTCTGTTCCACAGCCTGCTGGATCAGCTTGAAGGAGTACAGAGGGGTCCGCTTATAATACCAATAGCCCCCTATACCGCCCAGGATAATGACCACCGCCACAAGTAATGCTATTAATTTTTTCTTCGCCATTTGTATCCAATCCTCTCTTTAGGGAAATCGCAATCCTTATTATTATACCCCCCTTCCCTTGCCTTTTCCAAGGAGATTCGCTAGAATAGTATCATTCTCATAAAAAAATCACAAATTTGAAGCGAGGGATTGTCATGAATCTCATTACAAAATCTCTATTAGCCCTTTGCCTGACCATTTCCCTTACGCCAATGGCCCTGGTTCGGGCAGAAGCCCTGCCACCGGCTAAAACTCCGGCCACTGCCAACAAGGCTGCTGCCCAGGTGCCCAAGCCTGTCACTAAGCCTATAATCCGTCCGCCCATCCATCGGAGACTGCCTACGCCCCTGATTACGAGCCAATATACGGTCCAACAGCCTGCCTCCCTGACCCCTACGGTGCGCTGGCGCAAGATTTTAGGGGTAGTCTACTATCTGCTGGACGTGACCCTGCCCGATGGCACAAAAATCGGTCCCTTTAAGTCCTACGTGGCCGGTGTAAACCTGAAACTGCCCGATGGCACAAAAGGAACCGTAAAACTGGTAGTCAAAGGCTATAATCTGAATGACGCTGCGGTTACAACTCCCGGTACCGGCACTATGTACGTGGACCCCGGCACCAAGACAGCCCTGTATCCACAACCCCTTACGAAGTTTAATACAGGTAACGGAACCACCCTGTTGTATCCTGTGTATAACTGGATTCCTGTTGCCGGCGCCAAGAAGTATCAGGTTGAAATCCTCAATACGGACAAGGTCAGCCCCCTGAAAGAAGCTTCTGAAGATCAGGTACTGGAAAAGGCCGTTTCTACCGGTTTTGACTGGTACGATGACGAAAGCCATTATGCACCCTACACCATGTTCTGGCGGGTCCGGGCCCTGAAGGAAGACGGCAAGCCTCTGGGACAGTTCTGTGCGCCCCAGCCCATGACCGTGGATCCGGATCTGGAGTATGAGGTTGGTACTCTGGGAGACAGCATTTCCCACGGCGGCGGAGACCTGTCCTATTCCCCTTCGGATTGGGAATACAGTTATCAGTACTACCTGACCTTTGATTCCATCAACCTGTCCGAAAGCGGCGATACCAGCGAGTCCACCCTGGACCGGTTTGACAAGGATGTACTGCCCTTCAGTCCCAAATACCTGTTCATTATGACCGGCAGCAACAGCATCCGGGGCTGGGTCAGTGGCGAATCCGTCATCAGCGACCTGGAAGGGATCAAAGAAAAGTGTGAAGACAACGACATTACGCCCATCTTCATTACCCTGCCTCCTGTGAATCCGGCCAATATCAACAGGGCCTTCGGAGAACCTACTGCAGAAAACTGGCCTGCAGAATTGAAGAAGGTCAACGATTGGATCCGCAGTCAGGAAAATCACGTAGACTTGTCCCTGTATTTCCCGGAAGACAAGGAACTGCCTACGAAATACGCCTTAGACGGCCTACACCTGAATTTCCGTGGCAAACGCCTGATGGCGAGGGCCATCAATAATTTCTGGGGAACGTTGAAACTGGAAAAAGCGAAAAGCGAAGAGTAAAAGTAAACAAAGTCCGCCCTTTTCAAGGGCGGGGGACCGTTCCCGGCGAGAATCCAGGAGTTGGAACGGTGGTGGGTTCCTGTAAAGCAAAACCCACCATCCACTGCTGACGCAGCGGATACCTCCGCCCTTGTAAAGGGCGGACTTAAAACAAAAACCGCCATCCGATGGATGACGGTTTTTTAACGCTCTTACAGAGCAGCTTTTGCGGTTTCAACCAGCTTTGCGAATGCAGCAGCGTCGTTG
>OMUE01000137.1 GCA_900314165.1 uncultured Acidaminococcus sp. | reverse complement strand
ATAATATTGTAATCGGTTCTGCTGATGATGCACAGTCCATCGACAAAGCAGGGGTTGTACAGATTGGCCATAACGCAAAAGTTGAAAAAGATGGCGGCGTTGCTATCGGCGAAGGCTTCATTGCTTCTGTAGACAAAGGTGTCAAAGGCTATGATCCGACTACAGGTACAGAAACAACAGAAACCGGTGAAGCTTGGGTATCCAAGGCAGCTGCTGTATCCGTTGGTGATAAGGATAAGAAGATCACGCGCCAAATTACCAACGTAGCTGCCGGTAAGGAAGCCACGGATGCCGTCAACGTAGCACAATTGAAGAAAGCAGCAGATGGTGCAAAGACCCATTATTATAGCGTCAGCAAAGCATTACCATTTGGCAATCTGAACTACAACTATGACAATGATGGTGCTGTGGCTCCGGGCAGCTTAGCAGCTGGACAGAACGCTATTGCTACGGGCTATGCCTCTACGGTAACGGGCTCCTACTCTATTATCGGGGATCTCCAGAATCCGAAAACACAGAATGGCTTTAAAGGTGCAACCGCGGTTACTTATGGTACATTCAATGCTGTCTTGACTGACAGCAATAGCCCGATGGACGGTGTAGCAAACAGCGTCGTAGGTCAGGCTAATATGACGCAGAATGCCAACGCAGCCATCATCATGGGCGCAGGGAACACCGTTACAAATTCATATCGTGGAGTTGTATTCCCAGATATTGAATATGGTACTCCACAGGAAATGTATAATACGTTGAAGAAGGCCGTTCCTGAAAGCGGCGGCCAGGTCATGGCTATGGGCGGCGGAAATACTGTAGACGGCGCTTATCAGTCCCAAGTCATGGGCGTAGGCAATACACTGAAAGGTGCCCAAGGCGACTATGACGAAGGTACTTCTACCCGTCTGAACTATATCGAAGGTTTCTATAATACTGTCGATGGTACCGCAAAAACAGCTCAGAATGATTACATCATCGGAGCTAACAATACTGTAACCTCTGGCAAAAACAATATTATCTTCGGCAATAAGCGCAAAGTAACTGAAAAAGATGATAATATCATCATCGGCTCAGGTGAAGGCGATGACGGCTTAGCTACAACCGTTTCCAAGGCAATCATCCTTGGCAATAAAGCCAATGCCACGGTAGAAGGCGGTATCGCTATCGGCGAAGGCTCCATTGCCTCTGTGGATAAGGGCGCTGTTGGTTATGATCCGTCGGGTAAAGCAACTAAGACTGGTGGTGCGTGGGTTGCTACAAATGCTGCTGTAGCAATAGGCAATGGGGATACCCTGACCCGCCAGATCACAGGCGTGGCAGCTGGTACAAATGATACCGATGCGGTCAACGTAGCTCAGCTGAAACAGGTTCAGGATGCCATTGATGCCAAGGTGGATACAAACACGACATATACGCTGAACGGTACCACAGAGACTGAAGAGAGTGGCGCTACAAAAACGACCATTACTTTAAAAGATGATAAGGATCAGGCTGCCGGCTCTGTCACGGTCCGCAACGATACCCTGGCTAAAGATCAAAATAATGCTTTGAGCCTCAATGGCAATACTTTGTCCCTGAGCATAAAGGATACGGCCGGCAACGAGGCTAAAGGCAAAGTAGACTTATCCGCCTTCAAGAGTGCTGTAGACACGGATACCCGCAACACGGTAGCTGCCGGGGATCATATTTCCCTGAAGGAAGATGCCCAGGCCGATGGTTCTACGAAGTATACGGTCAGCGTCAAGACGGATGGCAAGGTCGCTTCCGGCGATACGGGCATTGTCACCGGTGACACGGTGTACAAGGAAACCCGCACGGCTTCCGATGGCTTTGTAACGAAGACCACGGCTACGGCCGGCGAAAACATCCTGGCCCTGGATAAGCAGGTAAAGACCAACTCTGACCAGATTGCGGTGAACACCACGAACATCGCCAACATGGACCAGAGAGTGACTAACAACACAGAAGCCATCAACAACATCAACCAGAACGTGGACAACATGGGCCGGAAGATTAACAACTTGGATTCCAAGATCAATAAAGTCGGTGCCGGTGCGGCAGCTTTGGCAGCCCTGCATCCTCAGGACTTTGATCCGGATGACAAGTGGGACTTCGCAGCCGGCTTCGGTAACTACCGGGATGCTAACGCCATGGCTATCGGCGCCTTCTACCGTCCTGACAACAAGACGATGTTCAGCGTAGGCGGCAGTATGGGCAATGGCGAAAACATGGTGAACGTGGGCGTCAGCCTGAAATTCGGTAAGAGCAGCCCGTACGCCGGCATGAGCAAGGCTGCTTTGGTGAACACCATCGAAGATATGAAGGCCAAGGATGCCAAGCGGGATGAAGTCATCAGCCAGCAGCAGAAGGAGATCGAAGACCTGAAGGCTGCCGTGGCAAAGTTGATGGCAAAGTAAGAGTGAAAAGTAAAAAGTGAAAAGGCCGTTGCAGAGATTTCGTCTGCAACGGTTCTTTTTTGACGTGAAGAATTCTTTACATCATTCTTTGTTTATTATAAAATCTAACTAATACTATATGGAATTATTTGCAAAAAATCATGTCATGACTACTGTGAATACAAAGAGAAAATAGTTATGAAATGATGGCTTTTTTAAAGAAAGGAAACAAATGAGCAAGAAATATTCTTCTGTTGCAGCAGTATTAGCTTTCAGCATGTGCCTCCTGCAGGCAGGCCTGGTGCTTGCTGAGGAAAATGTGAACGCGGATTCCCAGGTCTATGTGAACTATACGGACGATGCTAAAAACGTTTCTAATGCTACGGTAATCGGAAAAGGCAATACGAAGGACGATGACCATGGCACTTCTTCTGTTTCCAATACGAAAGTCATTGGGGATAATAATAATATAGGCAGTGTGATCAACCATACTGACAATGGGGATACCAGCATTACGAATTCCCTGGTCATAGGGGACAACCATGTGGTGCATACGGGCAAAAATGTAGAAGATACGGTCGTTATCGGAAATGCTCAGAAGGGCAGCAATTATACGCAGAACCTGAATGCGGACAGGGCCGTCATCATCGGCAATGAAGCCAATGCGTTCCATTCCGATGACAGCGTGGCCATCGGCTACCATGCCTGGATTTGGGGGCGCGACCGGGAAGGCTATCCTTCCAAGGGTACCGGGGATATTGCCATCGGCAGTAACGCCTGGGTCCACAATTATGTGAACCAGGGAGGAAGCATCGCCCTAGGCGAACGAGCCATGGTGACAAACATGTTTGGTTCTTCGGAACAAGCCTTTAGCTTTGGTCAGACGACCTTTACGAACTACAGTGGGTCCGGTGAAAAGATGCCCGATGATCCCTCTAAAATGTCCGGTGGTATCGCCATTGGTAAAAACTCTATATCCCGGTCCGACAGCATCAACATTGGCGTCCATCAATATGAAGGAGCTATCGGAGATATTACGATTGCGCCGGAAAAGACCCAGACAGAAAACTGGGGCATGTATGGGAAATATTTTATGAATCCCCAGGCTCTCACGGTGGGCACTAACAGCTTCAACCAGGGCAGCTTTACGACGCTGCTGGGTTCCTATTCTGTGATTTCTGGCAGTTATGCTGCCAATAAATGGTGGAATTTTGGCGCCACTGCTGTGGGCGACTTGAATAGCATCGAATCTGCCACAGCCTCAAAAGAATTTCCTTCCGGCGTGGCTACGACCATTACCGGTGTGGCCAACCGGGTGTATAACTCCAACAGTGCTGTAGTCATCGGTGCCGGCAACGAGATTACCAATGCGGTGGATGACAGACTGAAGGCTACGACAGATGGCGGTACAGAATCTGTGAAAGCTCTGGCGGACAATTTCCGGGCCAATATCCTGAGTAACGAAGGTGGTGCTACGATTGCTGTGGGCGTGGGCAACAAGGCGGACAGCACAGTTAGTACCCAGATTATCGGTACGGCCAATACGGTGACGAACACGAGCAATACTCTCGTAGCTGGTACTCACCGGACTGTATCCAATGCCAATAATAGTGTCATCATCGGCGCTGCGGATGAGGCCAAAACCACTGATAAAGCAGGGGTAACGGTTATAGGCCATAATGCCAATGCAACGGAAGCTGGAGCTGTGGCCATTGGCGAAAATTCTGTGGCTTCCACAGCTGCCGGCGTGGTGGGCTATGATCCTGCTACAAAGGCCAAGTCCACGGACGAATCTTCCGTCTGGAAAGCTACGAATGCTGCCGTGTCCGTCGGGGATGGTACTACCGTGACCCGCCAGATTACAGGCGTGGCTGCCGGCTGGGCCGATACGGACGCTGTCAACGTAGCCCAGCTGAAAAAGGTGGCGGCCAATGCGGCAAGTTCTGCCGTGGATGCCGGGAAGTACTCCTCTGTGGTGGCCGGCGACAATATTACAGTGACGAAAAATGCCGGGGCTAACGCAGCCAAGGGGGACGAATACAAGGTAGCCCTGAATGACAAGGTCCGTGTAGCTGACTCCATCGGAGTTACCAATGGGCCTGTCATGTCTACGACGGGCATCGACGCAGCAGGCAATAAGATTACGAATGTGGCGGCTGGCAGTGCAGATACGGATGCGGTGAACGTCAGCCAGTTGAAGGGTGTGGACCAACGGGTGACCAACAACACCCAGGCCATCCAGAATATCAACCAGAATGTGGACAACATGGGTCATCGGATCAACAATCTGGATTCCAAGATCAACAAGGTGGGTGCCGGGGCTGCGGCTTTGGCAGCCCTGCATCCCCAGGATTTCAATTCCGATGATAAGTGGGATTTTGCGGCAGGCTTTGGGAACTATCGGGATGCCAATGCGGTAGCGTTGGGTGCTTTCTACCGTCCTGACCACAAGACTATGTTCAGTGTAGGCAGCAGCTTTGGCAATGGGGAGAACATGGTGAACGTAGGCGTCAGCCTGAAATTCGGCAAGAGCAGTCCTTATACCGGCATGAGCAAGGCCGACCTGGTGAACCAGCTGGAAGACCAGAAGCAGGAAATCAGCGACCTGAAGGCCCAGAATGCGGCCCAAAATGGGCGTATCGAAAAGCTGGAGCAGCTGGTGGAGAAGCTGTTGGCGGCTAAATGATAGTGTAGAGTATAATAAACAACAAATAATTTTTACGTTGTACTAACCCGTAGGGGCGTGCCAACCAAAGGGCGGTGCGCCCGCAAATCATTCCGAATAGCATGGATAGCGGGTTTACCGCCAGGACCTACGGTCCTTCTGGCAACCCCCTACAGATTCGCATCAGGGTTTTGCATCCATATTAAGATTAACTAGACAGACAGTTAATTACAATCTTCTATACCAGATTCCATAATTAATTAAAAAGTGTATAATAGGATTGTGTATGTAATACATTGATAGGTGTAACGACAAAATACGAAATCATAGATAAAATTTTGTATCGCAATAGGTAGGAGAGCAGCAAAGTGGCAAAGGGTATGAATGGTACGGAACGCAGGATGCAGATCCTGACCATATTGAAAAATGCAGATGGTCCGGTAACAGGAAGAACCTTAGCAAAGGCAGTGGGCGTGGCACGGCAGATTGTAGTGGGGGACGTGGCCCTGCTGCGCAGCAGCGGTGCGCCCATCATGTCTTCTGCCAGAGGCTATGCCTTAGAGGTGTACTCAACCGGGAATGAACGCCGGTGTCTTACGTGCAGGCTGAATCCTGTGACGGTGGAACAGCTGCAGGAGGAACTGGACGCGGTGGTGGACAATGGGGGTGCCATTACGGGTGTCAGCATCCATAGTAAAGTCTATGGCCTGGTGCGGGTCAAGCTGGTGTTGCGCAGCCGCCGGGATGTGAGGCTGCACCTGCAGAAGCTGGAAAAGAGCCAGACGCCCCTTTTGAGCACGTTGACAGCAGGCCTTCATACCCTTACCGTAGAAACCCAGAATCCGGAGGAAATGGAAGATATTATAGCTGGGCTGAAAGAATCAGGCCTATTAGTCGAAAAAGAGTAGTATAGAAAACCGCAATTAACTTTTACATAAAATATCGTACGGGCGGGCCGCCGCTACGCTCTGGCACGCCCCTACGGAGTTGAATGTGAAAGTTAATTATAATCTTTTATACTAGCGCTATTTTATTTAAAACAATTCATTAGATATTTTGTATACAATGAATTGTTATTGTTGTCTGTCAATTGAGGAAAATAGAGGAAATAGCCTTTATTTTGCCTAATCCGGTGAAAAACAATTTTATCAGAAAATCCGGAAAATGGCTGTAGAACTAGGCAATCCCTTGCAACAGGGGAAAACACGTGTTAAAATTATAGTGTCTGGTTTTTGACAATTAAGATTTTTAGGAGGTCGCTTTGTAATGAACATCGTTGTATGTGTAAAACAGGTGCCGGATACCGCCGAAATGAGAATCGACCCGGTTACCAACAACCTCGTCAGAGATG
>OMUE01000196.1 GCA_900314165.1 uncultured Acidaminococcus sp. | reverse complement strand
GCTCGGTGTAGTAGCGCTTCATCTGGTCAGCAAAGGTACGCTGCGGGCGACCGAGTGTCTCTGCAATCTTACGATCTGAA
This sequence comes from uncultured Acidaminococcus sp., assembly GCA_900314165.1. The sequence continues at coordinate 10,111 of OMUE01000196.1, read as the reverse complement.
ATCTTCGGATTGTCGAGGCGCATCTGGATAATGCGGTCTGCGTCCGGATCAAGCTCACGGAAGCGGGCGATAAGGTGCTTCAGGAGGTCGCGGTCAGCGTAGATATCTTCTATAGAAGGTCTGCTGTCCGGGACGTAGTCGCCGAGGGTACCATTGCCGTCCGGAAGTGGCTCATCGAGGGAAACAGTGTCAGGAGCGTGGTATTCGCACAGGTCACACTGCCCATCGCATTTCCAAAGATAATGCTTTGGGCACATACAGCGTCCATGATACTGTTCGCGCTTCTGGGTTGCCCAGATGTCTGGATAGAGGGCGCGATACTGCTCCTCGGTGATAGGGATGAGTGTGACCTTGTACGGATTCTCCGGGTCACGAAGTGGATAGAAACGCTGGTTGTCCTTGTTTTTCTTAGAATTTTTCATTTTAACCTCCGGTTTTCGAGTTGGTTCCCGAACCGGAGGTCTCACGAAAAAAGAGCGTGGAAGGCCGACCGGAACGGGAAATAATCCGTTTCAGTTGCCATCCACGCTCGTAGGATGGGTTTATTTACTTGTGCCCGCTATGTCCGTTCGAGCCACTCTGCATGCCGAGTGAGCGTCCATAGCAGTTAGTCAGCAGAATAGATGAAAAATAATATTCGCGTTCACAAATTTTTTATCAGCGAAAACTCGTAAAGTATTGAAAATCGACGAAAAACATGGTATAATGTAAAAGCGATTTTTATCAGTCGTCCACTGACTGATTACATTATAGAAAATCTGGTCTTTTCGGTTATGACCGCTGATGACAGCGGTTTGACCTAAAAAGTCAAAAGGAGGTGAAGCGGAGTGTTCTTTCATGAAATAGCCGGAGAATTGAAAACATACATGAGCCCGACTGGACGTGGAGGCGATTTTGTAATTGCTCTCGTCGGTGACACTCTGCGCGATCCCATGACCGAAGAAGAGGTGCGAATGGCAGAAAACGATGAGTTCAATCCTCTCGCCTACAGGATGTCGATTAATATGCTTGATCAGATTCTTGAAGGGAAAAAGTTCATTTCAAAAGCCCGCGCCGGGTTGATCTGCAGCCGGTATGACGGACAGGATTTTGCAGAAGAAATAGATAATCTCTACGACGCAGACAAGGATCACCTCCAGCAGTTCCTGCAGCGCCGTGGAATCTTAGTGGAAATAGATGAACTTGGATCGGCTGTGCAGGATATCCTGAACCAGATATTCCACGGCCTGTCAAAAGGGATACATGACGTCGATATTAATCTGACCATTCATGATCCGAAGCCCAGCATCAAAAACCTCGCTGGGGATCGCATATATTGTGAAAACGGAAAGCTCTATATCGATGGCGATGTTATTGAGCTTCCCATTAGGCTGAGTGACGCACAGATTTACGACTTTGAGGCAGACTATATATCTGCCCTCTGTGATGCCTACGCCGATGTGTTATCTCGTGATACTGTCACGATGGATGATATCCCGAAGCTACCAAAGAAGTATCAAACGAACTTTTATGACCAGAGGAAGGCTTATCTGAGCGCTGAGAGCATCCAGAGATCCATCAGCGAGGTGTACGAGGATGGAGAGAATCAGTTTGATATTTTAAAGGGCGATGCATTTGATGGAATCAAGACCACTTACCTTGATGACTACGACAATGGGTACAGACGGCTGCTGGAGGTATTAAAGAAAATCTCCGATGTCCAACTCACGAAGTCGAAGCTATCGCTGATTAAGAATCTGATTGGAAATTTAGAAAGGCTTGGTATTGTTCACATATTGGTGAATGACAAGACGATAAAATCGTGGGTTGATCCATATGCGGAGTAAGGTGTTCAACACAGTATTCGAAAATATGTTGAGGGTGTTGCTTTTGGCGGACACCTTAGGTGCTCCAGCAAATGTGGATCGACTTGCAGCACTGGACTTCATCTGTATTTATGGAAAGAAGTGCAAGGTTCTGGATAAGAATCTACATGGAGATAATGAATTCGGATTTGCTGAATTTGCCAATAAACGCGAAAAAATAACTGAGGCCATAAAGCTCTCAGTCAGAAACGATTTTATAAATGTTGAGCATACGGAGCGAGGGTTCCTTTACAGTATCAACGACAGAGGACGAGATGTTGTCCAGAATATCCAGTCTCCATATGCAAAGGCGTATACAGTTGGAGCCAAAATCGTATGCAGGAAATTTTCGGGTTTTACCGATGATGGTGTTTTGCAGTACATAAGCGACCGGGCAACGGAGTCAAAGGAGGCGTAAGGATGCAAAAATTCATGATCGAAAAATTACGTGTATCCGGAGCCGGGAAGGTTGACGGTGTCGTAAATTTTACCGACGGGTTAAATATCATACAGGGCAGGTCAAATACAGGTAAAACATGGATACTGAAATGTATTTATTACCTTTTCAGCTCTGACACAAGGCCTTATTCACCGTTGACCGGCTATACGGATATCGAGGGCACTTTCCTTACAGAGCGATATGGCCGGATCATCATGACCAGAAAACTCGACGAAGAAACGGTTACGGTAACATCTGAAAGCGATGAGGTAGATAACGGAGAATACGATACAAACTACAAAAAGGATAATTCGAGATATCTGAATGATCTGTGGCTACGCATCATTGGCCTTGATGAAACGATTGAGGTTCCGAAGACTGCTCGATATGCAAGAGAGCGTATGTCTTGGACTAATATTGCAAGCGTTTTCTTTGCCGATGAAAACGAGATTGACAAATCAGAGTCCATCGTAATAAAGGATTCTCGCTATGAGACACCACTAATTGCGTCCTTGTATTTCCTGCTGACCGGAGATTATAAGAAGGGTATCCCTGAAATAACAAAACCGGAGGTTGCTACAGCAAAGAAAAAGGCCGTGGTCGATTATATCGATGAGCAGGTAGCCGCACTGACCGAAAAGCGTATCAGCTACATCATGCAGTTGGAAGAGCTGGAAGGTACGGACATCGATAAGGAAATGCAAGAGCTTTCTGAACGTATTCAGGAAGTGCAACAGGAAATAAAAGACCTGATGGAGGAAAATACTGCCATTGTAAGGCAGGTCGCTGAATACCAGCAGGAGTACGCAAATTGCCGTGTTCTTGTAGATAGATATGAATCACTTATCAGTCAGTACAAGGCTGACCTGCAAAGGCTTGATTTTATTTCAAAGGGAGAACAGGCTGTTAAAGACATGCCCTCGAATGGTATCTGCCCATTCTGCGGTGGGGAGCTACATCCGGAAGATGACGACAGTTATGCCGAGGCAATCAATGCAGAAATTAAGAGAATAGCCTCAGAGCTCGCGGTGATTGTTGCCACGGAGGATAATGTCCGGGACGAGCAGAAAACACTACAGAAGAGTATCGAGGAGCTTCAGGAGCGCAGGACAGAAATAAGTGCTGCCCTTGATGAAAAGAATCAAGAAATCCAGAATTACCGATACAATATGCAGCGCTTTAAGGACTATACAACACTTCAAAATGGAATCGACTTTGTTAATGATCAGCTTGCCATTCTTGGAGACAAGAAGGTCTCGGAGCTTAAGAAAAAGAAAAATCCTCCTCTCTACCATGCAAAGCAGGAGTTTGAGGAGGAAGTAGGAACCGGCTTCAATACGATTCTTAATCGGATATTGAAGGAGTGCAATTATCGTTCTGTTGGATACGCCAGCTGGGATTTCACCACTTTTGACATCCTGATGGACGGTGTTCCGAAATCAGAGGATCAGGGAAAGGGGTATCGCTATTTCCTGAATTCAGTCGTTGCATTGATGCTTTATGAATATTTCAATACGGATGATGTTTTCGTGAAACCGGGCTTCTTGATGGTTGATACGCCGCTCTTAGGATTTGACGAGAATGAGGACGCATTTGATGGCGAGACCATAAAGAACGGATTGTATCAATACTTCTTAAACCATCAGGGCGACGGACAGGTAATCGTCGTGGATAACCTGAATGTTATCCCGGCTGATATAGATTTTAAAGCACGAGGAGGAAATGTAGTAACGTACCATAAAGACGAGAAAGATGGTCATGTGTACGGCTTTATGCCGAGCTGGAGAAAAGATCTTCCAAAGGAGACAGTATGAAATTATCTTACAAAAAATTATGGGTAATACTCGTAGAGAGAGACATGAAAAAAACGGAGTTTGCAAAGAAGGCAAAGATAAGCTCCGCCTCCCTTGCCAAGCTCGGTAAAGGCGCAAATGTAACAACAGATGTATTAGTGAAAATCTGTGAAGAACTTAAATGTGATATTTCGGACATTTGCGAAATAGTGCCAGATGAAGCGGAGGAAGAAAAAGACTTGACGTGACATCCAAAGGAGAAAATCTATGAAAATATTTGACAATGTCACGGATATAGTCCGCGACGATTTGAAGCAGACGGTTAAGCGAGGTAGCAAGGTATCAATTGCCGCTGCGTGCTTTTCTATGTATGCGTATAAAGAGTTGAAGGCGCAGCTGGAGCAGGTGGACGAGTTCCGGTTTATTTTCACGTCTCCGACATTTATCAAGGAAAAGGCTGAGAAGCAGAAACGCGAATTCTATATCCCGCGTCTCAGCCGCGAAAGCAGTCTGTACGGTACGGAATTTGAAATCAAGCTGCGTAATGAGATGACGCAGAAGGCCATTGCAAAGGAATGCGCAGATTGGATCAAGCGCAAGGCGACCTTTAAGTCCAATGTTACTGGCGAGAACATGGGCGGCTTTATGACCGTCAAGGCTCCTGCTGAAGAAGTAGCATACATGCCGATGAACGGTTTCACGACTGTCGATATCGGCTGCGAGCGCGGCAATAACAGCTATAACATGGTAAACCGTATGGAGGCACCTTTCTCCACGCAGTACATGCAGCTTTTCGAGTCGCTTTGGAATGACAAGGATAAGATGCAGGATGTGACCGATGTCATCATTTCAAATATCAGTACGGCTTACAATGAGAACTCACCAGAATTCATTTATTTCATGACACTCTATAACGTGTTCAGTGAGTTCCTTGATGATATTTCGGAGGACGTTTTGCCGAATGAGGCGACCGGTTTTAAGCAGAGCAAGATCTGGAGTATGTTGTATGACTTCCAGAGGGACGCGGTACTTGCCATCATCAACAAGCTGGAGAAGTACAATGGCTGCATCCTTGCTGACAGCGTTGGTCTTGGTAAGACCTTCACTGCGCTGGCTGTTATCAAATATTATGAGAACAGGAATAAAACCGTCCTTGTCCTCTGCCCGAAGAAGCTATCGGAAAACTGGAATACCTATAAAGATAACTATGTCAATAATCCGATTGCCTCTGATCGGTTGAATTATGACGTCCTTTTCCATACTGATCTTTCACGCGCAGGCGGCTTTTCCAATGGCCTCGACCTTGATCGCCTGAACTGGGGTAACTACGATCTTGTGGTCATCGACGAGTCTCACAATTTCAGGAATGGCGCAGGTACCCATGCCAACACGCAGGAGAACCGCTATGTGAAATTGATGGACAAGGTGATCCGTGCTGGCGTCAAGACGAAAGTGTTGATGCTGTCAGCGACACCGGTCAACAACAGATTCACCGACCTGAAAAATCAGCTGGCCATCGCCTATGAGGGGAACTCGGAATTTATCAATGAGAAGCTCGATACCAAAAAGCCGATTGATGAGATATTCCGTCAGGCGCAGAAAGCCTTCAATGCATGGAGCAAGCTCGATCCGGAAGCAAGAACGACGGACGCGCTGCTTAGGACACTGGATTTCGATTTCTTTGAAGTCCTCGATAGCGTGACGATTGCCCGCTCCAGAAAGCACATAGAGAAATATTACAACACGGAAGAAATCGGCAAATTCCCGCAACGCCTGAAGCCTATCTCAAGGCGTCCGAGCATGACCGATCTTTCGAGCGCCATAAACTATAACCAGATTTACGAGCAGTTGATGCAGCTGACGCTCGTGATCTATACTCCGTCAAACTATATCTTTCCGAGCAAGATGTCGAAGTACATCGACCTCACGCACAACAAAGGAAATAACCTTACGCAGAAAGGCCGTGAGCAAGGCATCCAGCGTTTGATGAGTATCAATCTCCTGAAGCGTCTGGAGAGCTCTGTTTATTCCTTCAATTTGACATTGAGCAGAATTCTGGCGCTGATAAAGAGCACCATCTCAGCCATTGACAGCTTTGAGAAAAACGGAAAAGCTGATCTGGATATGTATGAGGCTTCTGACAGCGATTTTGATATTGATGACGAGAATAACGATTACTTCACCGTCGGCAAAAAGGTAAAGATTGACCTTGCTGATATGGACTATAAAACATGGCGTGATGAGCTGCAGCGCGATGCGGATACGCTTGAGCTGCTGACGCTTATGATAGCAGACGTCACACCGGAGCATGACCTGAAGCTGCAGACCTTGCTTCATCTTCTGGATGACAAAATGAAGCATCCTATCAATGAGGGCAACAAGAAGGTGCTGATCTTCTCCGCGTTCTCCGATACGGCAGAGTATCTGTACGATCAGGTGTCTGCCTACATGAAATCAAACTATGGTCTGGATACAGCGGTTATTACTGGAAGCATTGACGGACGGACTACCATCAAAGGCCTGAAAGCCACGCTCAATAATGTGCTGACCTGCTTCTCGCCTATATCAAAGAGCCGTGATGTTCTGATGCCGGGCAGTACAAAGGAAATTGATGTCCTGATTGCTACGGACTGTATTTCCGAAGGTCAAAACCTGCAAGACTGCGATTATCTGGTGAACTATGACATTCACTGGAATCCGGTGCGCATCATCCAGCGCTTCGGTCGAATTGACCGTATCGGCAGCAGGAACCTGTATATTCAGCTGGTGAACTTCTGGCCGGACATGACGCTGGACGATTACATCAACCTTAAATCTCGCGTGGAGACCAGAATGAAAATCTCCGTTATGACCTCGACCGGAGACGATGACCTGATCAATCCAGAGGAAAAAGGCGACCTCGAATACAGAAAGCAGCAGCTGAAGCGTCTGCAGGAAGAGGTCGTGGATATTGAAGATATGTCGACAGGTATTTCCATCATGGATCTGGGACTAAATGAGTTCCGGCTTGACCTGCTGGAATATATAAAGACGCATGACCTTAGTACTAAGCCGAAGGGACTGCACGCGGTAGTTCCGGCCACGGAGGAGAATCCGGAGGGCGTGATCTTTGTCCTACGGAACATCAATAACAGTATCAACATTGATAACCAGAATCGCATTCACCCGTTCTACATGGTGTATATCGGTGTAGACGGAGAAATTGTCTGCGACTACTTGAATCCGAAGAAGCTGCTGGACACCGTCCGGTTGCTGTGCCGAGGAAAGTCTGAACCGATTTTGACACTGTGCGAGAAATTCAACAAGGAAACTGATGATGGAAGGAACATGGAGGAAGTGTCGCAGCTTCTCTCCGATGCGATAAATTCCATTATTGATGTAAAAGAAGAAAGCGATATTGACAGCCTGTTCTCCGCTGGCGGGACTTCTGCCCTGATGTCGGAGATCAACGGGCTGGATGACTTTGAGCTTATTTGCTTCTTAGTAGTGAAATGAGGAGGTGCATCCGGTGATTGGATTACCGAAGAGCACGGAGTTTAACCGGCGCATCCCGAAGCAGAAGTTCTATGAGAACATTTCTGTATCGCCGACGTTAAAGCGAGTGTTCATAGATCAGATCAAGGTGATCTACTGGCGCAACAAAGTGGCCACTACGACCATGAATCTTGCCGCCGGTGAAACCGTAACAGAGCTGGAGATATTTGAGGTAAAGCTAAACGGGCAGCAGCTTGAAGAATCCGTCCTCCGGCAGATTGATAAAGAGATACCTTATCACATTCTGTTCCTACTGGAATACGATGGAAAGTATCAAGCGTGGACGGCCTACAAAGAGGCTGCGGCCTCCGGGTCAAATGCTTTTAAGGTAGGCACCTACTATCACACAGATTGGCTCCCGGAAGATGAGCTGCCTCTGAAGGTAGAAGGCCTGAGTGTCGATAAGGTTTATGAGAATTTTGTGCGGCAGATCGCGGGCGATGCGCTCCGCGCCGAGGACGGAAAGACTGAATCGCTGAAGGAATCCGTAGAACGCGATACCCGCCGTCAGGAGCTGGAAAAGCAGATTGCAGCACTTCAAGCGAAAGTCCGCAAGGAAAAGCAGCTGAACAAGCAGGTGCAGCTGAACGCAGAGCTAAAGAAACTAAAAAAAGAACTGGAGGTGCTGGGTAATGGATCATGATAAAGAAGTTCGAAAAATCCTTGCAGGAAGAACTTCTTCTGGCACGATGAGGAGCAGAGAAAGTAATACTGTTGAGTTCAAACAGTCTTTCAATAAAGGAAATACTGCAGCTTATGCTAAAACGATGGCTGCTTATGCAAATAACAGCGGAGGGTATATTATCTTCGGCATCACAGACTCGCCAAGAAAAATCGTAGGCCTTAAAAATGATAACTTTGAAAACTTGAAGCAGGAAGTATTTACTGACGCCATAAACGCCCTTTTCTCACCTGCTATAGAATGGGAAATGGGGGCAATTGTTCTGGAAGAAGAAAAAGAGGATGATAACGGTGTCATTATTACAGAGCGAAAGAAAATCGGCTGGATATATACAATCGAGTCTGAAATAAAGCCCGTGATCGCTCAAAAGGATAACAGCAGCGAAAGTATAACAGCTGGAGATGTATTTTATCGTTATCGGGCGAGAAACGGAAAAATAAAGCCCGCCGAGATGGAGCGGATTATATCGGATCGCATAAATCGAGAACGAGAAAATTTGCTTCGCGTCCTTGAGGTGATACGCAAGAGCGGGACTGCCAATCTGGGTATTGTAAATTATAGCGACGGAAAGTTTTCAACTCCGTATGGTGTGGATGTTGCCTTTGATAGAAAACTGGTCACTCAGGTTTTGAAGAAAGCAAAGTTCATAAAGGAAGGGAGCTTCAACGAGACGGATGGTATTCCGGTTATAAAAGTCACTGGTAATATTGATCTGGCAGAGGAAGTTCCCGTCCCTGAAGGGAATCCAGACGATACTCATCCGTATATTCAAAAGCAGATGGCTGAAAAACTGGGAATCAGCACGCAAGATTTATACGCACTCATTTGGTACTTCAAGATGAAGGAATCCAAGAAATATCATCTGGAAATAACCGTCTCCAAGAGTGGAAAGACACACAAGTTTTCAAACTTTGCGCTCGAATTCCTACAAGAGAAACTAAACGAGCTGAAGGGCAATGATGCAGAGTTTGAAAAAATTAGAATAGCTTATAAGAACAGAAACAAGCAGGAGGAAAGAGCTAATGGATAAAATGAGAATGGAGTCAGTTGACATGACCGAGAAAAACATCGACAGGATTGCTGCCCTGTTTCCGAATTGCATCACCGAGACCGTAGACGAGGAGCGCAGCACTCCCGACAAAAAGGTCTACAAGAAGGCGGTTAACTTTGAGCTTCTCCGGCAGATGCTATCCGGTGATGTGCTGGAGGGCGACGAGGCCTATGAGTTTACATGGGTTGGTAAGAAAGCGGCCATAGTCGAAGCCAATAAGCCCATCCGCAAGACTCTGCGTCCGTGCCCAGAGGAGAGTGTAAATTGGGACTCCACAGAGAATTTGTATATCGAAGGTGACAATCTCGAAGTCCTCAAGCTCATACAGGAGAGCTATATGGGGAAAGTGAAACTAATCTTTATTGATCCGCCATACAATACGGGCAGCGATTTCATCTATGCAGATGACTTTGCAGTTGGCTCAGCGGAGTACAGTGATGAAATTGGTGAGGTGGATGCAGACGGGAATAGACTTTTTAAGAATACAGATTCCAATGGGAGGTTCCATTCTGATTGGTGCTCGATGATGTATTCAAGGCTCATGCTCGCCAGAAATCTCCTTACAGACGACGGAAGCATTTTTATAAGTATTGATTTTAATGAAGTCGAAAACCTGAAGAAGATAATGGATGAGGTTTTTGGAGCAGAGAATTTTCAACGAGAAATTGTCTGGAGAATAGGGTGGCTCTCAGGTTATAAAACAATGGCTCCGAATTTCATCCGAAATCATGACACTATTCTGTTTTATTAGAAGAACTCAAGTAAAAT
>OMUE01000018.1 GCA_900314165.1 uncultured Acidaminococcus sp. | reverse complement strand
TCCTCTCCTCTCTCTTTTACACATAAAGGTACAGTTTATTTTAACCTTTATGAGAGTAAAATACAACAAATAGTTGAAAAAGCTAGTAAAAATGCGGCTGTCCGTGGTTTTTTATTTTTCCTTTAAGCTTAAAATACATCATATTTTTATAAATATTTTTGCCGTTTTTTTGCCGTCTGAAAAGGAAAAGACCGTCATTTCTGACGGTCTTCCGGCTTATTTTCATTATTCTTTTTCGTTGAGTCAGGATTTACTATTGCTTGCACAAACAAAATCAAGAAAGCTAATCCACCAATCCCGGCAAGAGTGAAATTGCCTAATGCTATAGATATGCCGATGATGCCTAAAACGCCCATAGCTAAAACGAACGCTAAGTATTGCCCTCGCCTACGTTCTTGTATGGTAGATTCAAGTTTTGTACGTTCACAATCTCTAATATGTTGAGAATTTTTCTCAAATTCTTTTAAAATTCGGTCTGGGAACGTTGGATCAAGTCTTGCATAGCCTTCCATAATAGATGGTGGAGGGATGGGGCTTTGATAAGTTGTAGTACTTTGTATTTGAATAGATTGTGGAACTTGTGAATTATTAGCTTTTTGAGGAGCAGAGTGCTTGCTATTTTGTGGCGAATTTTCCATTTTTAGTTCCTTTGGAAATTGTGTCCATTAAAACATGTCCGGTTTTTTCCCATGCTTGATTCATTAATACATTTGGATCATCAGTCAGATTGACAGGGTTTTTCCCGGGAAACAAAGAAATCGTTGAAATTCCGCATAAAATCATGGTGATAAACTTACTTATTTTTTTCATGTTATCCCCTCCTTCAATCTAAAGATATTTTAATTTTACATTTTCTGTTTCATTTCGTCCAGCATTTTTCTACAGATATCTTTATCCACATGCTTTACCAGCCGGGCAAACTCCCGGATCAGTTCCCATTCATCATCATAAGCCCGGAGCTGGTGCTGGGCACGGACGCCCTCCGGCTTCGTTGTTCCAACAGGTCTGCCAGTTTGATTTGGCCGCCGGCCACCCCATCCATATTTCTTTTCTTCGGCCATCTTTTATCCCTTTCTAAACCCAAGATAAGCTATCCATGCAGCTACAATTACGCCACAGGCAAATCCACGAACCCAGCTTCCCAATTGCAAGCTATCATATAGCAAAGTAAAAGCCAGGTCACAAAGAGTAATGAATATCATTGTCTTCATAATTTTCATGTGATAATATTAAAAGAAGGTGGGGAGTCTTTCGGCTCCCCGGGGCTTCGTTTACTTCTTTCTTCGTTTGCGGCGTTTGAGAAGCTTTCGAAGCCTTTTGCCTTTTTCGTAAACCCATTCCCCGGCTTGGACTGTGTTTACCACCAGGAGCAAATTCACAATGAATTCTTTAACATCTCCTGTTTTAATATCATCAAGCATCTTTCCTCACCTCCTGATTATATTATAGTATATTTTAGCTTATTTGTCAATGCTTTTATGCAAAACAAATAAGTTTTTAACGCACGCACGTGTTTATAAATGCACGTGCGTGTTTTTAATGCGTTTTTTTGCAAAAAAATAAGCCCCTGCCATGGCAAGGCAGAGGCTTTGCGTGAACACCACCAATTTGTCCGACAGACGACAAGCTAACTTGAATTTGATAACCACCTTCTTTATCGCCGATTTTATCGCCATTTATCGGCGATTTACGCCTGATTAATTCCTTGCAATCATCCCGATCACGAGCGCACCGGCAACAGCTTCCCAACTATTCCTTTGAGCCTTTACTCTTAACCGGGTACGTTTTTCCTCGGCTGCGTATTGCCGAAAGGATTCGTTGGCAGCGCTCAAGCGTCTCTCTTGCTCTGCGCTCCGATTCTGTAATGCCAGCAGCTTGTTTTGCAATTCCAGCAGCTTCGTCTGCGTGGTCAGCAATTCGGTCTGCAATTTCTCCGCTCGCTGTTGCTGATTCTCGGAGGCCATCTGTGATGTCATGCTGTTCTGAAGCACTTCGTTCAAGCTGGTCTGTAATTCTGTTAGTTCGTTCTCCGTCATCCAGTACATGGCTTCCGGCTTTGATGTAACGATAGCGGCAGAAACTGTAGCCGAACATGAAAGTAGAGAAGAGAATAAAAGCACTGAGAAGAACGATCTTAATACGGTCTTTTTTCGTAAAGGCATATACCTGAACATCGTCCACACGTATCACACCTCCTGGATGTAATCCGTAATCCCTTTTGCGATAGCTCGGGCAAAATCGGTTTCCCGCTCTACCAGCAAGGCTGCATCTTCATCATTGTCGATAAAGGCCGTCTCTACCAGCACAGCAGGCATATCCGTATGCTTCAGGACAATCAGGCCAGGCCTCTCTTTCACGCCACGGTCGATGGTCCCGATGGTCTCCACAATCTTGTCTTGGATACATTGAGCCAGGGCGCCACCATCAGAATCCAAGCTGTAGCACTCGACTTCTGTACCACGAGCTGTTGTGTCAAAGGCGTTGCAATGGATGGAGACAAACAGGTCTGCCGGCCATTCATTTGCGTCAGGGACTACGGCAACAGGCCGATCGGCGTGGTCGGAGTCATAAAGCAGGTTGTCACTCTGCATGAGCCGGACATCATAGCCTGCATCTTCCAGGTAATTCCGTACCCGGTTTCCAATGTCATAAGCTACATCACATTCTCGTAAGCCCGTATTCGGATTCACTGCACCCGGGTCATAGTCCCGGTCATGGCCGGGGTTGATGTATATTCTCATCTTTATCTCCTTTCTCAAAGTCGTCAGGGATACCATTATGATTAGCATCTACGAGCTTTGCGCCATAAGCAACAAACGCCGCCACTACGGACGGCGCTGTAATCCTATCGACAATCTGCATCAGCAGACCAATCATCTTCTGTGCCCACTCACTCGTGTCATGACTGATCCACACGTAACACCAGACAAGGATCAGCAGAGCTATGGGCGTTACGGACAAGGCTACAATCACCTTGACCAGGGCCATGGAGCGGACAGCCAGCCGCTTTTTGAGCTTATTTTTGAACCTAGTGAATGCTGCGGCAGTTATCATGCTTTACCTCCAGAGCCTCTATCCGGCGCTGGTTCCCCCTGCTTCTGTCATCGACTTCCTGCACCAGGACCTCGAGCTTGTGAAAATTAGTCCGGTGCAGTTCCAGAGAGGCTTTCAAATCATTAACTGCATCTTTCAGATCCTTAATGGCATCTCGCAAAGGATTTACGATGGCGTTGATCGTCCAAAGCAAAGCCCCGCAGATGACGGCCATCGCAGGCAGTTGGCTTATAATTTCACTCATGTTCCGCCTCCAAATTGGCCAGGGAGATCTTTCTGCCAGGATACCGGCTGTGCCGGAGTCCTACATAAGCATCTTCGCCTGGCACATAGGTTAGATTCAGTTCGTTGTAGCCGTTCCTCAGCTTCACAGCCTGGCCGGCGTGATTGAAATAGATTGGTTCTTCTTTCCACAGGTCAGACAGGATCAGGCAACCTTGAACCTTCAGCCGGCCCTGCTGCAGAGAGACCTTGTCAGGGTCGAATGACCACGAATATTTCCGGTCCAGCTTGTGCAGGTCTTCCAATCCTGCGTGCTGGTATTCGCTCCAATCCGTTTCATCGCTCTTAGGATTGTCTTGGTCTTCCAGACAGAACACCTTCATGAAGATTCCACGTCTGGTCTTGTCAATCTGGACAAATCCACGGAGATGAAACGCCCTCAGGAACTCCTGCGGCTTCAGGCCGTAAATCATGAGCAGTTCCCGGAAGTTGTACAGGACGAAATCGCCCTGCCTACCACTGACCAGCTGGGTGGAAGACCACGGTACCAACAAGTCTGTATGGATGAGGATTTGGCAGCCATCATGAAAGACCTTCACAATGCGTCCATCAAAACCCACTTCCAGCGTTTCATCTTTCCATCGTTTGGGAATGGAACGAGGGAAAACAACAATCTTATCGTAGTTCATCGCCAAGCCTCCACACCGCAGAGTCCTCTGCCGCCAGCTTCTTAAACCAAGAATATAGCTCATGATAGAACATACACTCACGCCCTGCATCCAGGCTCTTGTGACAGCCACCGCCGCACATATCATACACAGAGCAAACCTCACAGCGTGGCGATACCTTTCTTGACATAGCCGCCTGTTCTTCCTGCCAGTTATTCCAGCTCAGAGGTACATCACGGATGTACTGGCAGCTGATCGGCTGGCCCGTAGGGCCCACCTTCATCAGGTGTTTGTTGAAGCAGTAGGTTTCTCCAAATTCATAGCCAGCCTTTAGCCGTCCGAACAGTCCGATGAACAGGCCAACCAATTCACCATTGATGTTGCCAGTCTGTTTGTACTCCGTTAGCAGGTCCATAACCAAAGACTTCCATTGTCCCAAGATGGCCTCGTAGTCCTCCAAATTCAGCCTATAGGCTTCGTTAGAGGGAGAGGTATAGTGAACTATGTGAGGGAAGAAAGAGATGCTTCTGCCCAAGATTTCAGCCTTATCACGGAACCGTTTCAGGATAGCCTTGAAGTCTGTATTGCCGTGGTAGATGGTCGTGCTGATGGCAAGATGTTTATAGTCCAGTACATCCGTCAGAGGGTCGAAGCCTCGCAGATCGGATTCGTCCCCATCATAGCTCAGGCACAGCAGGAAGTCGTGTTCCCGAAAGAACGGCAGATATTCCTTCAACTTTACGCCGTTGGTAGCGATAGCGAAGTGAGCCGTAGGTACTGTGGATACCACCTTTTTGATGGTATCCATATACAGAGTTGGTTCACCGCCCATAAACTTTACGGTCAGAGGTCCATCCTTCGCCATAGCTTTCAGCTTGGTATAGAACGCTTCTGGCAAGCCTTTTTCTTCATCCGGCGTAGTCTGACGGTGGCAGTAAGGGCAGTTCATGTTGCACTTGCTGCCCAGATAGATGGTCACTGCGTTCATTTGCTTTCTCCCATGACAAGGTTGTACTCGTTCCATACCTCATACCATTTCCGGCCCAGCTTGATTTTCATTTCGCCGGTATAACCGAAAGGATACAGCCGGAATTTTGCCACACCGTGGTCTAGCCGGACACGCCTTGTGCTCAGGATTCCTGCAGTCGATTCAATCAATACTTCCTCACAATCTTCATCACGAGTAAGGGCCTCGCCATCAAAATCACCCTGATATTTCCGGATGGTCAGTTCCATGTAGTCCTGGCCTTCCGGACAGACGATGGGCGTTGCAAAGTCTCCGCTGCGTGCTCTGCCTTTTCGGTTGGCTTTCAACTCTCTGCCATTGACTTCCAGCGCATAGCTGTCCCAGAGGTGGAATCGAGGATGGTCACCGAATTCCAAAGCCTTGGAGCTGAACGGTTTTAACGTATAATCTTGGTCAGCCTCCACCTCGATATTATCCTTATGGACGGTAAACACACGGATAATTATATCCCTGTGGGTAGGAGAGATAATGCCTGTATCCAACTGCATGACATCATAATCACCATAGAGCTGGACGATGTTGGCAAAATCTTCCCGGATAGCTACACCCAAGCGGTTCAGATCAAGAATTTTGTAGTCAGAATGATACATCTTCCGGAACACTTTGACCTTGCCACGAGTGTGGATCAGGGCATAGGAGCTGTACGAGCGCAGAGAGCGAATAACATCAAAACCTTCCACATTTTCTTCATTGTCAATCATCTCAACTTTGACGTAGGCACCACTGATAACGAACTTGATGCTTCCTTCATCCCTTGTTGCTGGGCAGTCTTCGTTATATAGGATTTTAAGCATCCGCATTCTCCTTTCCGCAATAGATTCCATAACCGTTGACGAATATACCATTACCAGAATCCAGAACAAGTTCATAACCATTCATAGGTTCAGGTAACGTTTCCAGCGTTAGTTCATCATGGAAACAAGGCATCTCGCACTGATAATGGATGTAGGCATCTCCATCTTTCGGCATCATCTTGCCGTACATGGTGTCGATAGCCGTATCGGCAGAAATAAGCAGGTCCGGATTGTGCTTGAACCGCACTACCTTGCTGACTTCTCCCGAAGTGATTTTTAAAATCTTGCAAGGGCGGTTGTTCAGGTTGCTGACAACATCATCCGTTGTAAGAGATTCGATTGGCTTCGGTCCCTGATTCGTCAAAACGTTTCCTTTAAGAATCACAGTTGTCCCTCCTTGTTATGGTTTTTGACACGATTGACATTTCTGGCATGTCTGGCATGATTGGCAACGGGTAGACTGGCACGATTGGCAGCTCTGGCATTTAGTACTTTGACATTTCGTGGTCTGGCACGTTTGACAACAGTTACTCTGGCAGCAGTTGCCGCTGGCACTCCCTTCCAGATTATTGATAGCCGTTTCAATGGCAGACACATCGTTAGCATTGATAACACCATAACTGGCAGAATCTACACCATTCAACAAAGCTGTCTTCTTCATGTTTGTAGCAACAGCGACTACCCTGCTTTGGTTGCTGGTCATGGTCTCTTTCAAGATTTTTTCACCAGTAGATACAGTCATAGCATCACCACCCTATGTGTCGTCTGAGCAGTTGTAACAGTTTATGCATTCCGATTGGCACTTGTAAGACTGGCACGATTGACAGGCTTGGCAACGCTGGCACCCTTGGCATCCTTGGCACGTTGTAGTTTGACACGTAGTAGTCTGGCATGATTGACAATAATTTGTGAATCCACAATTATCAACATTTTTAGCATATGTTTCCAGTTTGTCTATAGCCGCCGTAATCTCATTTACATGAGTAGGGACGACTTTATTTCCTGTACCGATAGCCGTCCATGTGGTCTTACTGATTGTCCCGTTGGCCATTGTCAGCCTCCATAATCTCCTTGCCGTAGGCAATGGTCGCATCCAGCACAGGCTGGAAGACGGCACGCCGCAATTTGCACATACCATTTTCCATGTCTGCATCCTTGACCAGCTTGCATCCGCCCCGGCAGTACAACATAGCCGGACAGTCCATGCACTTCTCACGCCGGCCGAATGTAGTATCGGATTTTAGGACTTCGTTCAGATACTTAAAGTACGGCGTATAGATGCTGCCCGCTTTCTGGCTGGTATTATGACAAGGATACAGGTTCCCCGCCAGATCCATGTTCAGCGTAGTATAGCCATTGCCACAGTAGCAGTATTGCTGATTCCATGGACTTTCTCTATGAATCCGGTTCAGGCCGTTGAAGATAGGTTCGATGAAAGCCAGTTCGGCGATTTTCATCTCAGCTTTATTCATCCGATATTGCAGATAAGTCCCCATGATATGGAATACTTCGTCATAGACACGCCGGTAATCCATTGCCAGCAAAGACTTGTCACCAAGGCCGGTATCCATAATCAGGTCATAATTGAAGCTCAACGCATAGCCGTGGATATCGAAGTAGGCTTTGCTCAACTCTTGGAACGCATCACAGGCTTCTTGCGGGTAATTCCTTGCCGAAATCACTCCGCTTACACAGAGCTGTTTCAGTTGGAGAAGGAGGTCACGTGTCTTGCTTCCCAGAGCGAACACATCGTAGCCTCTGGTCTGCAGGACGTTCTTTCCATCCCAGCTGACAGCCACATGGAGAGGCAGAGCGTTGAACAGGTCTACCATCTCCTGCGTGATTGCTTTGCCGTTGCAGATGGTGCTGTACTGAACGTTCATGCCCTTCGTATTCCCAATAATCTCCTTCATGGTCTTGAAGTAGATTAAAGGTTCCCCACCGTAGAAATGGAGCTGCAACGGTTCTTTTTTGTCGCTGGACACTTCTTCGATGAACTTGCAGATATCAGGATTGATAGCCGCACTCAGGCCGTGCTCTACCAGAGGATGTTGCAGACAGTACCGGCAGTGCATATTGCAGCTGTTCCCCAGCATGATGAAGATCGTCCCTACGTTTCGTTTCAAAAATTGTCCCATTGCTACCTCACCTTAATTTTTACCAATCGCAGATTCTGCAGCGTGTTCTTTTCGCAGACGATACCCACCACAGAGCCAGGGTCGTCCCCTTCCTGGAATGCCCGGCCTACACCGGGGATGTCGGACGGAACTACCTTCATGCCCACTTCTGCCACGCCGTAGAACTTCACATGGATACGGCCGGCCATAGATACAGGAATGAATTTCGGCAGATTGTACTCCAATACGCTCTTATCTTCCGGCGTCTGCATACCGCCGATAATCTGAGCAAATTCTTCTGTATGGACGCCTACAACGCACTTGGATGCGCTGGTAGCCTTGACGTACTGTTCCTTAGTAGAGGTTTCATCCCCGGCAATGATGTCACCGGGTTCTGTGGCTTCTCCACGTGGGAAGAATTCGGCATAGTCGTTATAGACCGCATTGAAGACCTGCGTAGCCGTCAGGGTACCGGTCAGAGTTACATTCCCATCAGCATCTGCAGCCACAAAGTTACTGTCATTGGTCAATTCGCTGGTCTTCGTAGGAATGGCTGGCTGGTCCAGCAAGTCATTATAGCTGCCGGTTGTGGCGACCTTTGCTAGTGCCGCAGCATTACCGGACACTTCATCTTTTGTGGCATACGTGGTAGAGATATTATTTCCATTCTCGTCCGCAACGGCTTTCACCGCTGTCCCATCTACAGCCAGCTTTCCGGCAAGCAGTTCGATAATCGTAGAGGCGAAGTTAGGGTCATTGCCCAAGGCATCCGCAATTTCTTTGAGGGTATCCATGGTACCAGGAGCGCCGTTAATCATAGCGTTGATGGCTTTCTGGACAAACTCTGTTGTAGCGCCTTGACTATTGCTGGTACCGTCTTCTGCTGTAGGAAAGTAGACGTTGCCGGTAAACGTAGCTCCGGCTAGATCCGCTTTCTTCGGCAAATCCACATTGACCAGAGCGTTATATTTATCGGCAGCAGCTTTTGCGCTGACAGCTGCATTGCTGGCACTGGTAGCAGCGTTTTGGGCCTGCTCTGTAGCTGTAGCAGCACTGGCAGCAGCATTTGTTTCACTGTTGGCTGCCGCTGTAGCACTAGCCGCTGCCTCTGCTGCTTTTTCGCTGGCCACGTTTGCCCAGTCTTTAGACACAGATGCCCACGTTTTGGAGCTTTTGGCATCCGTTACGCCGTCAGGTTCTGTATCACTTTCAGCCCATTGCCGAGCCACATCAGCCCAAGTCTTGCTGGACCGTGTACCTTCTCCGGCTGGGGCGATATCACTTTCTGCCCACGCCTCTGCCATGTTCTGGGCTTCTTTGGCAGCTTCTTCATGAGCTTGTGCTTCCAGGGCGTAAGCTCGTGATTGTTCTGCTCCATAGGTGCCGCCATCCACGCCGGCTTCCGCTCCGGATACTATAACGGCGGTGACCTCTTTCGTATTCACGCTAGACATTGTGCGCCACCCCTCTGATAATGAAGCTGGCTGTAAAGAAGCAGGTCAGGATTTTGTTCGTCCTGCTATTCATAACGGCAAGGTCATATACGTAGGTACCAGGTTGTAAATTATCTAGGGCACCTTTAGGAACGGCTACATCCACGTAGGATTCCCCTGCGTTGTAGAAGTTATCCTCATAGACCACTTCGTTGGAGTTGGTTGTTCCCTTGATACTGAACACGACCTTGTCATCGGCATCCAGCGTATAATTTTTAAAGTTGAAACGGATGGCGAAGGTGTCGTATTGGGACACCTCCACGTTCAAGTTTTCGTCTATCGTTATCATGGATTATGCCCCTCCCGAATCATCACTGCAGTCGCAGTTGCAGTTGTAGTAGTAGATTTCTTTCGCATAGTTCTGCGTATGGGACATATTGATTAGTTTCTGCAATATTTCTCTGAGCGAATAGGTTCCGGCAGGAATCCCTCTATGCTGGTACATATGGTACCTATAGCCAGTCTCTGTCTTATTTCCTTTTGTGTTGGATTCATAGGCCCAGTCATAAGAAGGAAGGTCATTTACCAGAATGTGTCGTTCTGACACCTGGGAGCTGGAAAAAGGGATTTGCAGCATATCCTGAAGCCGGGCGTCAATCAGCGTACCCATACCCCTGTAGGACACCACAACGGTCTTACCGGCATCTGCCGCATTGAACAGCAGGCTGCCACGATTCCAGTTAGCATCTCCGCTTACATCAGCCCGGTAATCTGGGAAGAACTGCCCCTGTTCCGGCGTAGCGGCAACTTCCGTGAATGCCTGGCCATTGACAACCACGGTCAAGGAAGTCGGGTCCGTCTTCTGAGGGACTTCATTCAGCCGAATCGTATACGGGCTGGACGTGGGAATAGTGTGGCGTTCTCCGCTGATATTGTGGATTTCCAGCACATCTTCCCACGGATTATATCGATAATCATATATCATCTGTTCTCACCTCCTACCCTTTAAGTTGCTTGATTGCTGTAGCCTGAGATTGTTCCAAATTCTTTGCATTACGTTCTACATCAGACAGATACTTATCTACAGTGAATGGCGGTTCGCCTAACGTCATGTCACAGCTGATTCCCTTATCAGGAGATATGGTATATTTCAGTTTCGTAATCGGATATTCATGGGTTTCCCCGGACAGCGTCCTGATTTCTGCCATACCTTCTGTGGTCATGTGACGCACGTTGAAAGACCCGTCAACAAGCGGATATTCAAGGTTCACGCCTTTTACCGTTGCAGACTTGATGGGGTCTTTGTACTGGGCGATATAATTATCACTGTACCGCTGGGCATCGGCCACACTGTAGGCAGAGGGCAAAGTAAGCACTTTCATCCGATAGCCGTAGGTCTGGATACTGGAAGCGTCCTGTGCTGTACACAGCCATTGTTCGCCGTTATCATCCACATTGCCGCCTTTTGTCCGAACCCAGTTCACTACCTTATCCACATCCCATTGAGGACTGTAGCTGGTAATGTGCTTACTTACGGTAAGGCGTGCCTGTTCGTTGATGACTCTTACACGAGGCTTGAAGTAGATATTTCGGCGTTCATCCACGCCATATACGAAGTCCGTAGCGAACTCAGAAAGGGTCTTCAGAGCATCCTTGATGGTAACACCGTCAAAGACCAGCTTCGTACAGGTATATCCAGCTTTCTCAATCTTGATATCGCTGAAGACAATATCCAGATGTTTTTCTGCTTCCTGGGCAATATCTCTGACGATATCGCCGGGGTCCATGTTCTCGTAGGTTTTGAAAATCAGGTAGGACGATAACTGGTTGTAGTACCCATAACCTTTGAACGTGTAAGACGTGTCTGTAGTACCTGCAACCGGCCTGTTGATGATGTAGCCGGAATACCACGGCTCACGATCGCCGAACAGGTGGATATCGATACGCTGCATATAGTTCAGCTCGGCATTGCTGGGAAGTTCATGAAACGTCAGCTCACAGTTGCCACAGCCCGTTTCTCCAATCTCGAACGTCATCTTACTCAGAGCGTTCTTTTCCGAACCAGAGCCAAAGTATGCCGTTTTTGTACCGTCTTTGGAATAAGCAATCACAGTAAACTGTCCGGCGTAATAATCAGGGGTTGAAGTATCGACATCGCCTCTGCCCCTGTTATCTTTGCCGGCGTAAATCAGCTGACCAAATAGGCTTCTACCAAAAATCGTACTCATACGAACCACCTATTCGTAAAGCTGATTTCTACTGTACCAGCGCCGCCAGTATAGTAGAACAGGTTCTTGCCCGGCTTGACGTGCAGGAACTGGCCGCTGAACGTGTTGATACTGTTGGCCTTATCTCTCCATACCGTACCATTCTCGCCGTTCACTGTAGCCGTTGCAGGAGCAATCAGCAGGGCATCGGACAGATTGAATTCTTCTCTTGCCTGTACATGGAAGATGTGAATCTTGGACATGGCTTTCTTAGGAATGAAGCGGAACGTCAGAGGTGTATCCACGCTCCCCAGATTGTCCACGTAGATTTCAGCGTTATCCACTCCGGCAGGGAAAACTCTGGTTACTACCGTAGGCCTGCCCTCATAGCGGAACGGGTCTGCCAATAGCAGACTTACCGTAATATTACTCCACCGTTGCTTGTAGCCTTTCTGGTATTTGTGAGATATCTGAGAGACACCAGCCACACGGAATTTACGGTCAGAACGGCCTACGTAGAGTTCGTAGTCCGTCTGGCAGAAATAGGTGTAAGCAGTATTCAAAGCATAATCATGGTCCTGTTCAGTAGCACCCTTCAGATTGAATTCCACCTTGATGGTCCTGCCACTGATCCGGCCATCTCCCACCATGTTGCCACCATGAGAGAACGCTTTATCTTCCAGCTTGTTCCGGAACTTGTAACTGCCTGCATCAGACAAAGACCAAAGCGCCGGCAGGGAATACTCCGTACCGGCGCTGGTTACGATCTTCAGTTTGCTGTCTTTTTGAACTTTCTTTGCTAGTTGAGGCATCATGCACCTCTCAATCCGGCCAGAATCGCATCATTGAAGCCATTCATCATGTCATCTTCATCATCTCTGGTATTGATGTCACCGTAGATGTTCTGAGTGGCTACCACCGTGCTCTGGCGGTTGTCATCACCTACGCCGAACAGCTTTTCCATCAGGGAAGGTTTCAGAGGCAGGATAGCTTCATCATACCGCCCTTCGCCAATAAGAGCCGCAGTCGGGCCTGTGACAACGCCGCCTTTAGCAAATGGTTTCAGCTTGGAAGATTGCCAAATATCATTGGATTCTTTGCTCCAGATTCCATTGTTTCCACCTGCCTTGTCAGAACTTCCACCAGCATCACTAGAGCCAACAGCCGCAATAGAGGCCATAGCCGCTTTTCCGATTGTAGCAGCTGCACCTGCGGCGGCAGACATAGCGCCAGAAACAATTCCAGCGGCCGCTCCTGCAGAATGAGGCATAGCGGCAATAAGAGCGGTAGTCGCATTAGCGGCAAGGACACTGCCTTTAGCAGATTGTGCCGCCGTTTCAGATGCCGTATTCTTCAGCTCCATCTTGTGAGCATTGTTGCCAAGTCCGATGGAAGTAAGGATACCAGCAATCAGTTTTTGGATGACTTTCTGAATCAGCTCTTTCATCAGAGTCTTGCCAAGGTCCTGCATGACCTGACTGAACTTCTTGCCCTCCACAATACACTGGGCAATACCAGAAGCAATGCCATCCTGAATCTGCACAGCCATGTTGGTCAGCAAAGTCTGCATGTATTCGCCCCACGTAGAAGAGGCCAGCATGAGTTCCTCATACCATACCTGACGCTGTTGGTTCAGCAGTTCCTCATTGGCAAGGATCTGAGCATAACTCTGGTTGTACATCTCATCCTTGGCAGTCATCATAGCCATGAAATCCTCCAACTCCGTGGCATTCATGGCTTTCTTGGCTTCCTGCTGGGCATTGGCAAGCTCGGTTTCATGGCTATAGTACTTGTCTATAGCTCCTTCAGAAATGTTCGCCTTTACTTCTTCGGCTTGCTGATGAATCCTTACTTCATTATCTTTGAGGTCTTGGAAAATAGCTTCAGCTTCCGTTTTCCGTTTCTGGTAGTCCTGAATAATCTGGGCGTGTTCCTGCTGAAGCCTTGCAATCCGGTCGGAATCACCTTCCTGACCCTTTCCAGCTTCAATACGCTTCTGGATGTCAGCAACTTTCTTCTCATTAGCTGCCAGCTTATCCTGGTATTCCAGAGTAGCTTTGCCAGATTCATTAAAACCGTCTACCGTTTCTTTCGCTTTGGCAAGAGCCGCATCGTAATTACGTTGCAGTTCACCAAGCTTCTGAAGTTTTTCGGCAGCTTCATTGAGGACTTTCAAGTAGGCGGATGCTTCTTTATCATCGCCGAGTTTTGCAAGTGATTTGCTATAGCTCAAGGCATCGCCTTTTTTACCACTTGCACCACGCTGGTATGCAGATTCTAAGAAGTTCTCAATCTGGATAGTTCTATTGCCGTTGCCCTGTCCAGAATTGCCGGATGCTTTTGCCTGTGCTTCACCAATATGGCCCAATATCCGATTCTTCAACGGAATGACAGCTTCAGGGCCAGCTTCACCTATAATAGCGTTAGTACCTCTTTGAGGAACGCCGCCATTAGCCAGCATCGGAATACGGCCACCTACGACACCGCCTTTAGCCATAGGCCCTGTGCCACCACCACTGGATGCCGTTACGCTAAGACCAGTGATGGAAGAACCTAAAGATGTCAGAGAGCTGAACTTCTGCTTGATTGGCTGCACTACATTCGTGTCGAACCAGTTTGCCAGTTTGCCGAAGATACCGGTTACTGTATCATAGGCGCCCTGGAATGCATCGCTTATAGCCGTCTTGCATTCCTCTACAGCCGTCTTGATAGGTTGCCAAACCGTAGAGTCGAACCAGTCGCCAGCAGCATTCCAGGCTGCTACAATACCCTCCCAGGCAGACGCTGCAACCTGGCAAATGGCATCCCAGACACTGGAAGCGAATTCACTAAGCGGTGTCCATACCGTAGCAGAAAACCAGTCACTGACAGGGTTCCAGACCTCTACAATGGCATCCCAGGCCGCAGAAGCAAACTGGCTGATAGGCTGCCATACATTCGTATTAAACCAGTCTGCCAGAGGAGATACGATGGCAACAATGCCGTCATACAACCCTTTCCATACGGCCAGGTTGGCTTGTACCCAGGCAGTAAACGCTCCTACGATGAAATTGATGACTGTAGTCACCGCATTTTTGATAGGCGTCCAGACGTTGGTATCCAGCCAGGATACCACAGCATTGAATGCATTGCTGATGGCCGTAGTGACTTCCGTCACTTTAGCATTCACGGCATCCAAAGCGGCCTGAGCGGCTTTCTTGATAGTATCCCAGTTATAAGCTACCAAAGCGATGACGGCAATCAATGCCATAATGCCTGCTAAAACAGGATTAAATGTAAACGCTGCCCAAGCAGCCTTGGCAGCCGCACCCATGGAATAGAGTGCAGCTCCTAGTCCAGCACCGCCTATAGCTACAGCTAACTGCTGAATCAACGGCAGATTCTCCGTAATGGTTGCCTTAATGCTGTCAAAAGCTTCAAGCGCTTTCCCAGCCATCTCACCCCATTCCGGATTGATGCCTGTAAGCTCGTCCAAGATAGCCTGACGAACGCCGATGGTCTTGGCATTATCTCTGATATTCTGGAAATGCTGCTTTGCACCGGCAGTCAGTTCCCCAAGGTCATCCAGGATTCCATTAATGTCGAAGCCTTGAATCAGGATATCGCCAATAGCCGACATGCTGTTCGTAATAGATTCCTGCATGTTGGAGAAGCGGGCCATCGTAGTTTCTGCCAGACTCTTAGAAACACCCTGGGTCTTCTCCGTAATGGCATCCCACAGAGTATCTATGGTTTCTTCACCAAGCTGACCAGCTTGAGACAAGTCTCTGACTTCAGCCACAGACAGGCCCATCTTATCAGCCAGCAGCTGCCAGGCAGGAACACCAGCATTGATGAGCTGCATCATATCCTGGGCACCGATCTTACCGGCCATGCTCATCTGGGTCAGGGCAAGGTTAGCCGCCTGGATCTGTTCCGTCTGCATACCGAAAGCAGAACCCAGGTCTACGATTTTAGCCATCTTCTGGGTTGCACCATCAGCCGTTTCACCAATATTCACCCACTGCCGTGCCAAGGGCATCAGTTGGGTCGTATCATAAGCAGATTCTTCACCGATCTTCTGGATGGAAGCAATCAGCTTATTGGCTTCTTCTGTAGAACCGAGAGTGAAGGACAGGCCTTTCTTGAACACTTCCATATTCGCGGAAGCGCTCAGAGCAGCCTTACCAAAGTCCACAATCTTGCTGACTGCAAAGGCTGCAGCAATCGTATTCCGAACCTTAGAAATAGCACTGGACAGCGCATTGACATCGTTCTTTGTCTGTTTGACGCCGTCATCCAAAGGCTTGGTATGATTTTCAAAGGCTCGTTTTACAATGTTACGGACTTTACCCAGGACACCGGATAGTCCTTTGACATCGCTTTCGGTCTTTTTAACTCCATCTTGGATTGGTTTTGTCGGGTCACTGCTGACCTTCTTTTTGCCAAGGTCATCAATCGCAGAGCTGACAGATTTTATAGCCCGCATCACGCCGGCATCATCGGCTTCAAACGTGATTGTTACTGTTTGTTGGTCACTCATGTTTCAGTTGTCTCCTCCTTTCTTCCTCTGCCTTCATCAGGGCAATCAGCTCTTCATGTTCTTCTTCAGTGGTCTGCTGCCTGAAGTCGTCAGGGAGTAATTTGGCAGGAGTCACAGGCCGTTTCGGAGACCTGTATCCTGAATTGATAAGGGGTGCCGTGATAAAGGAGGCGGTGAAGACCCGCTTCCCCTTCATCCTGGCATTGTACCCATTGATTCGCATCTGGATTTCCCACGGAGTGACCTCCCCAATCTCGTCACCCGTCATACACAGTTCCCCATAGCAGATAGGAAGAATCAGGTCCAGGTACTCACTGAAAGAGTCCCAGGACTTTGATTCTCCTTCTACTCGTTTTTTGGTTCTTCCTCTGGTTCAGGGTCTTCAGACTTCACACCCATCTCCTTCAGGATCTTGTTGCTGGCTTTCGGCCCAAGGATGCCGCTGACAGCCAACGTGGTATAGAATGCCATTTCCAGCCCTTGCGGGCCTTCCTGCAGCGCAATATCTTCTACCACTTTGGCCGGGTTCTTAGCTTCCTTGTCCTTGCCGTCACGTAGCATGATGCCGAAAGCTGTCAGAATCGTACCCATCGGCAGGGATCTGTGAGTTTGCTGGAAGTCGAAATAAGAAAGGCCATCAAAGGCTTTCGCTTCCAGTTCCTGAAGGCCGTTGATGGTCAGACGCAGGTTATAGGTCTTTTCTTTCCCTTTAATCCAGACGATCCGGGTTACTTTGTTGTAGGTCACTTCCATGGGTCATTCTCCTTATGCGCCAGTCGTAGTGGTAGAGGCAGTAGTGCCGGTTACATCATCTACGCTAGTCAGAGTATCATAATATTTCGGTTCGCCGATACCTTCCAGTTTCAGAGAATACGTAGCGATGTCGTCATGAGGGGCTTCATCGCTCAGTTCGGTAATGGAATACCAGTTACGGTCAGCTTTCTTGTTCTTGGTATCGTAGCGGCAGATATCTACCGGTTCACCCTGAATAAAGGCATCCCGCAGAGCTTGATAGGCTTCGTTGTTGGTCACAATGTTGCCTTCAACGCTCAGCTCAGATTTTTTGATACCCGGATAGTTTTCACCCCAGCCGCCGCTTGTCTTATCGCTGGCGTCAATGGAATCAGCCGTCAGGCTCAGGTCGCCAGACTTCTGGCCACCAATCAGGGCCCATTTAGGAGCTGCTTCCGTTGCAGCTTCTCCGTAATTCAGGTAGACAAGTACGTACTTGCCTTCCAGTTTCGTTCTATCAGAGACATACTTTGCTCTTACTTTACCAGCCATGTTTCATTCCTCCTTAAAACCAGGCTTGTACTTCATAGGTCATAGTAGCAGCACCGGGATTAGCACCACGCATACCCGGAGCTGTGCCATAGTTGATTTCTTTGACGAAGCTGTCCTGGACCATACCGTCCAGATCTGCGTGGTCAATCAACACTTCCCGTGCCTTCATCGTGATATCTTCCAAGGCCAGCGTCCGCTGGTCCGGAACGATGAAGAACAGGATGAACGTAATGGTTCCCAAGTCCTCGCCTTTGTCACCGCCGGAAAAGACAATGTGGTCTGCAGTGACGGTTCCTGCCGGCTTATTGCCAAGAGCAGGCCCTTTCACTTCTACAGACCACGTCAGTTCCTTGATGTTTTCGGCAAGAAGTTCACAGATTGCTTCACCGATGTCAATTATGCCCGGGCAATATTGATTGTCTTCGTCCATGCGCCGCTCCCCTCCTTGCTGTCACCAGTGAAATCTGCTTCTGTCAGCTCTTTCACGATATCCTTGACCTGGGCATCGTACAGCTTGTATTTCCGCTCGTAGATATCATCCTGGCGGCTGTTGCCAAAGTTGCTGCTCATCTGGACAGTAGGGTCTGTGCCCACCAGATTCAGGCAGCACTGCCGGCAGGCCAGTACCACGCCGTAC
>OMUE01000194.1 GCA_900314165.1 uncultured Acidaminococcus sp. | reverse complement strand
TTTATTGGGTCACTTTTAACCGGCCAAATGGGTCAAATTGAACCCGGCCTTGACAAGGGACTGATTTCACAGACTCTTTCTTTTTCTTTTCCTTTAAAAACCGTGTATAATATCCTTATCCTAAAAAGGAGTTAAGGTTATGAAAAAAATACTTTCCTTTCTATTATTTTTATGTGTATTTCTGATTTCTGCGCCTCGGGCTCAGGCAGCTATGATTGGGGAAAAATCGGAAATCGAAATGGGCCAGGAAGTGGCCAAGCAGCTGGAAGCCCAGTATGGCCTGTACCAGGACGATGAAGTCCAGGACCGGATAAACCGCATCGGTCAGAATCTGGTCCAGAACAGTACCCGGAAAAGCCTCACCTATACGTTTAAGGTGTTGAATACCCAGGACGTAAACGCCTTGGCCTGCCCGGGAGGCTTTATCTACGTGTACAAAGGGCTGCTGGACTACATGACCAGCGACGATGAACTGGCAGCGGTTATCGGCCACGAAATCGGCCACATCGAAAAGCGCCACACGGTGCATCAGATTGAGAAACAGACCACGTTGTCCATCCTGACCCTGTTGGCCGGCATCGCCTCCGGGGAACCGGGAGCTGCTATTGCCTTGGCTGGCACGGCTTCCCAGGCTTTGATGGCCGGCTACAGCCGGGCTGACGAACGGGAGGCAGACACGGAAGGGTACCGCCTGGCTAAATTGTGCGGATATAATCCCTACGGATCCTACGTGACCATGGCTAAGCTGGACGATATGTCCAAGGACCTGGGCAATCCAGGCTACGGCCTGTTCTCTTCCCATCCGGAACCGGAAGTCCGTATGGCGAAGGCCCTAAAATGGCTGGAACCCCTGCACATTACCCCTACTGTAATCGTGGACAAAGATGGCTCTGCTACGGTAAAAGATGGCAGCTGGACCTATAAGCTGACGGAGACTGCAGGCTACGACAAACCGGCTTACCGGGCCTACCTTATGGCCGGCGCCCTGTACCTGGCGAAGACCAGAAGTCCCTTGGACGAGTCTCATTTTCTTACGATGGACGGGGACAACTGGTCCGATATTTACTATGAAGACATCCGTGTGCTGCGGGTCTATCCCCAGGATAACCAGAAGACCGGGAATCCGTCGGAACTGGCCATAGAGCTGGCCGGCAGGCTGCAGCAATGGGCGGAAGCCGTACAGAAGCAGGGGAAAGCTGCCCCGGCAAAGGGGGCACGGCAATGACGGCTTTGGCGGAACTCTTGCACGAAATCTATCTATGGGATTATCTGACTACGGTCACAAAACCCATCGTATTGTACGGCATGGGTAACGGGGCCGATGAAATCCTGGATCGCTGCGCTGTCCGGCACATTCCGGTAGCCGGCGTATTTGCCAGCGACGAATTCGTCCGGGGCCAGCAGTTCCGGGGCTTTACCGTAAAGACTTATAAACAGCTCCATCAGGAATTAGGGGATTTCATCATCCTCATTGCCTTTGCCAGCGAACTGCCGGACATCCTGAAACGGTTCTATCACCTGGCGCAGCAGCACGAAACCTATGCTCCTCATCTGCCTCTCTTTGGAGACAAGGAAATCGTCAGCCCCCAATGGCTGCAGGATAGACTGCCCCATCTGGAAGCTGTGTACGACCGGCTGGCCGACGAAGAATCCCGGCAATGTATGCTGCATATCCTGCGGTACAAACTGACGGGACGCCTGTCGGAGCTGGCCTTTGTAACGGACCGGCGGCAGGACTTGGAGCAGTTGTTTGCCTTCGGCCCCAAGGAAACCTACGGAGATCTGGGGGCTTATAATGGGGATACGGTGGCCGAATTCCTGGAGCTGACCAATGGCCACTACGAGCACATCTATGCCGTGGAACCGGATTCCAAGAACTTTGTGAAATTGCAGCGTTTTGTAGAGCTGGAACAGCTGCGGAACTGCAGCCTGCTGCAGCGGGGCATCTGGAGGGACGAGGAGGAATTGCCCTTTGCGGCCAAAGGGGGCCGCATGTCCGCCCTGGACGGGAAGGGGAAGAAGACCACGCCTGTAACCAGCCTGGATGCCATCATCGGTTCAAGAGATTTCACGTACATCAAGATGGATGTGGAAGGGGCTGAAAAAGAGGCTATCGAAGGGGGACGGAACGTCATCACCCGCTGCCGGCCGAAACTGCTCATTGCCGGCTACCATCACGACGACGACCTGTGGCAGATTCCGGAACTGCTGTGGAACCTGGTGCCGGAGTACCGGATCTACCTGAGACGCCACCCCTATGTGCCCTGCTGGGAGATTAATTTCTTTGCAGCGTGTGGCGGGGAAAAAGTGAAGAGCGAAGAGGTGGCCTTCGGCCGAATCCGGCCCCCTTTGGGGGCGGGGAACCGTGCGTGGCACGGTGGTGGGGGCAAGCAGAGCCTCTTAATTTAAAAATAGGCGTACCACTACCGGTACGCCTATTTTTATTCCTTAAATCACTAACATCTCACGTCTAAAATCTAACGTCTATAATTTTAAACAAAAATCCCTGCTTTTGTTGTGCCTGTAAGTGTAATATGTTAAAATAAAAAAATGTGAAGGCCGTTTTTGCCTTCTGAAACTACACGAAAGAAGGATGAAAGAAGGAAGAACCTATGCATGTACGAAAACTTGGAATGACTGCTGCACTGATTGCTGTTTTGGGACTTCTTTCAGGCTGTGGCTCCCACAAGCAGCCTGCTGTAGAACAAAAACCTCACTACAAAGTGGGTATTGTGCAGTTGGTGCAGCATGCAGCCCTGGATGCTGCCAATAAGGGCTTTGTAGATGGCCTGGCAGCCGGAGGCTTCAAAGAAGGGGACAATGTGACCCTGGACCGGCAAAATGGTCAGGGAGCCCTGGCGGATCTCCAGACCATCACCCAGCGCTTTGTGAACAACAAAGTCAATCTCATCTGTGCCATCGCTACACCGGCAGCTCAGGTGGCAGCCAGCGCCACCCGGGACATTCCCATCGTGGGGACGGCTATTACGGACTACAAGGCCGCAAAACTGGTGAAAGAAAACGACCATCCCGGCACTAATGTGACCGGTACCACGGACCTGAATCCTCTGGATAAACAGCTGGATCTGTTGCGGCGGCTGGTGCCGAAAGCAAAGGCCCTCGGTATCATCTACAATGCCAGTGAAATCAATTCTGCTTCCCAGGCAAAAGAAATGATCCACCTGGCTATGCAGAAAAACCTGACCATCAAGGAAGCCACGGTCTCTTCCATTAATGATCTTCCCTTAGTGGCAGAAAACCTGGTTCAGGAAGAGGTGGACGCTATTTACGTGCCCACGGACAACGTGTTGGCTTCGGCTATGCCCGTGCTGATCCGCATTACCAACGAAGCCGGCATTCCGGTTATCTGTGGCGAAGGGAGCATGGTGAAGAAGGGAGCGTTGGCTACCGTAGGAATCGATTATTATAAACTGGGCTACCAGACGGGCCTTATGGGGGCGAAAATCCTGAAAGGGGAAGCCAAACCCCAGACCATGCCCATAGAGATGCAGAAGGATATGAAATACACCATTAACGAAAAAGAAGCGGAACTATTGGAAATCACCATTCCGGAGGACCTGTTGAAGCAGGCCGAAGTAGTAAAGTGACATAGTAGAGGAGGAATCGGAATGAAAACGAATGTAAAAAAGATGTTGGCAATGGCTATGACCGCCTTGATGTTGGGCGCTGCCGGCTGCGGTGGCGGTGACACGAAAAAAGCGGACTCCGGGTCCGGCAAGACTTATCAGGTAGGCATCATCCAATTGGTGGAACATCCTGCCCTGGATGCCGCCAATAAAGGCTTCGTGGATGGCCTGAAGGCCAAAGGCTTTGAAGAAGGCAAAAATGTGAAGTTCGACCGGCAAAATGCCCAAGGCGACCAGTCCAACCTGCAAACCATTGCCCAGCGTTTTGTAGGCAATAAGGTGAACCTGATCTGCGCTATTGCTACGCCGGCAGCTCAGACTATGGCCAACGCTACGAAGGATATTCCCATCGTAGGCACGGCCATTACGGATTATAAGATTGCAAAATTAATCAAAGACAACAGCAAACCCGGTACCAACGTAACCGGTACTACGGATATGAACCCGGTAGAAGCTCAGATCGACCTGCTGACGAAGATCATGCCCAAGGCCAAGACCGTAGGCTTCATCTATAACTCCAGTGAAGTGAACTCCCAACTGCAGGTGGAACTGGCTAAAAAAGCCGCCGCTGCCCATGGCCTGAAGAGTGTGGAAACGACGGTCAGCAGCGTCAACGATATCCAGCAGGCTGCCCAAAGTCTGGTAGGCAAGGTGGATGCCATCTACGTGCCTACGGATAACGTATTGGCTTCTGCCATGCCCAACCTGACGAAGATTACGGACGAAGCCAAGATCCCCGTATTTTGCGGCGAAGGCGGTATGGTGAAGTCCGGCGGTACGGCAACCCTGGGCATCGACTACTACAAGCTGGGTGTCCAGACCGGGGAAATGGCTGCGGAAATCCTGTCCGGCAAGTCCAAACCTCAAAACATGGCTATCCAGGCTCAAAAGACCTTTACTGTGACCATCAACGAAGAAAAAGCTAAGAAACTGGGACTGACCATCCCTGCCGATATCCTGAAAGAAGCAAAAGGAGCCAAATAATCCATGATCGATCTATTGCTGCCAACTATTTCCCAGGGACTGCTGTGGTCCCTGTTGGCTCTGGGCGTGTACATCACGTTCCGGGTGCTGGATGTGGCGGATCTGACGGTGGAAGGGTCGTTCCCTTTGGGGGCATCCGTAGCCGTCACGCTGCTGGTGAAGAATGTGAATCCGGTTATTGCCATCCTGGCAGGGGGACTGGCAGGAGGCATTGCCGGCATCGTTACGGGCCTGCTCCATACGAAATTAAAGATCCCTGCTCTATTGGCCGGGATCCTGACTATGATCGCCCTGTACTCTGTGAACCTGCGGGTCATGGGCAAAGCCAACGTGTCCCTTTTGGGGCAGGACACAGCCTTTACTGCTGTGGAAAACGCCCTGGGGATCCTGTACTCCCAGTCCATCCTGGTGGTAGGCATCGTAACCTGCCTGATCTTTTCCCTGCTCATGTACTGGTTCTTCGGTACGGAACTGGGAGCTGCCATCCGGGCTACGGGCTATAATCCCCAGATGATCCGGGCTCAGGGCGTGGACACGAACATTATGCTCATCCTGGGGTTGTTCTTCAGTAATGCTTTGGTAGCCGTAGCCGGCGCCCTGGTGGCCCAGAGCAACGGCTTTGCGGACGTAGGCATGGGTATCGGGACCATCGTCATCGGCCTGGCCTCCGTCATCATCGGGGAAGTGCTGTTCGGTACCCGCAGTTTCAAGAATTCACTGATATCCGTCATCCTGGGGTCCATCGTGTACCGGCTGGTCATCGCCATCGTGCTGCAGCTGGGCATGCCGCCCAACGATCTGAAGCTGTTTACGGCCGTGCTGGTGGCCATCGCCCTGTCCCTGCCCATGTTCAAAGGCAAAATCCAGGGTAGAAAGGCGGGACTGTGATGCTGGAACTAAACCATATTGCAAAAACGTTCTTTCCGGGTACGGTGAACGAGAAAAAAGCGCTGATCGATGTGAACCTGCACATGGAATCCGGTGACTTCATCACCATCATCGGGGGCAACGGGGCCGGCAAGTCCACGCTGCTGAACTCCATTGCAGGGGTGTTCCCTGTGGACCAGGGCCAGATTCTGGTGGACGGAGTGGATATTACGAAGATGCCGGAACACAAGCGGGCCCGCTACATTGGCCGAGTGTTCCAGGATCCTATGATGGGCACGGCGGCAGGCATGATGATTGAAGAAAACCTGTCCATCGCTTCCCGGCGGGGCAAGACCCCTGGCCTGTCCTGGGCCCTGAAAGACAGTCAGCGGGAACAGTTCCGGGACATGCTGAAAGAACTGGATCTGGGTCTGGAAAACCGCTTGACCACCAGGGTAGGGCTGTTGTCCGGTGGCCAGCGGCAGGCTCTGACCCTGCTCATGGCAGCCATGAACAAGCCTAAACTGCTGCTGTTGGACGAACATACAGCGGCACTGGATCCCAAGACTGCGGAAAAGGTCCTGAACCTGACAAAAAAGGTCATTTCCCGGGATAAACTGACTACGCTGATGATTACCCATAATATGAAAGACGCCCTGCGCTTCGGCAACCGGCTCATCATGATGAATGCCGGCCGGATCGTAGTGGACGTGAATGCAGAGCAAAAAGCAAAATTGACCATTCCTGACCTGTTGGCCTTGTTTGAACGGGCGTCAGGGGCAGAATTGGACAATGATAGAATGATGTTGAGCTAAGGCTCATACCTATGAGGGGGTTGTTTACATGAAAAAAGTTCCATTTGTTACGAAAGAAAAAGTGCAGGAAATTAATGCCCAATATCCTACACCATTTTATGTGTACAGTGAAAAGCTGATCCGGGAAACGGTCCGGAATATCAACAAGGCTTTTGCCTGGAACAAGGGCTACAAAGAATATTTTGCCGTCAAGGCTACGCCCCTGCCCGGCCTGCTGAAGATCATGAAGGAAGAAGGCTGCGGGACGGATACGTCTTCCTACACGGAACTGCTCATGAGCGATGTATGCGGTTTCCACGGCCACGACATCATGTTCTCTTCCAACGATACGCCAGCTCAGGACATGAAGAAAGCCTATGAACTGGGTGCCATCATCAACCTGGATGACTTTACCATGATCGACTTCCTGGAAAGCGTCATCGGCACCATTCCGGAAACCATCTGCTGCCGGTTCAATCCTGGTGGCTATTTTGCCTTGGGCAACGATATTATGGATAACCCCGGTGATTCCAAATATGGCATGACCCGGGACCAGATTGCAGAGGCCTTTAAGATCCTGAAGGCCAAAGGGGCCAAGCATTTCGGCATCCATGCCTTCCTGGCCAGCAACACAGTGACGAACGAATACTATCCGGAACTGGCTCGTCAACTGTTTAAACTAGCTGTAGAGCTGAAAGAAGAAACCGGCGTGGCCGTAGAATTCATCAACCTGTCCGGCGGCGTAGGCATTCCTTACCGTCCGGAACAGACGCCTAACGACATCCTGGCTATCGGTGCCGGTGTAGAAAAGGTGTACAACGAAGTCCTGGTACCGGCCGGCATGGGCAATGTGTCCCTGTTTACGGAAATGGGCCGTTTCGTAACCGGTCCTTATGGGGCTCTGGTGACAAAGGCTCAGCATTTCAAACATATCTACAAGGAATACGTAGGTGTGGACGCCTGCGCTGCCAACCTGATGCGCCCGGCCATTTACGGGGCTTACCATCATATTACGGTACTGGGCAAGGAAGATGCTCCCTGCGACCATACCTATGATGTGACCGGCGGCTTGTGCGAAAACAACGATAAGTTTGCCATCGACCGGAAACTGCCGGAAATCGAAAAGGGTGACTATCTGTTCATCCATGATGCCGGGGCTCATGGCTCCTCCATGGGCTACAACTATAACGGGAAACTGTGGTGCGCAGAATTCCTTCTGAAAGAAGACGGATCCGTAGAAATGCTGCGCCGGGCAGAGACTCCGAAAGATTATTTTGCAACCCTTGACTTTACGGGTCTGTTCAAAGATATAAAATGAGTGAAAAACCAACGAAAGGATTCCATATTCCAGGCCTGAAACTGCGTCTGGCCTGGGAAGGGGTGCTGGTAGGGATCTTTGCCGGAGTGTGCATTACGCTTCTGCGGCTATGCCTGGGCTTTGTGGCCTCCCGGCGCTCCCATATGGTTGCGTTCCTGCAACAATTGTCACCAGCCTATGTGCTGGTGTGGGCTGTAGGTTTGGTGGTCCTGGGCTTCGTCATTGCTGCCCTGGTCCACTGGTCTCCCATAGCAGGCGGCAGTGGCATTCCCCAGGTCCGGGGCATCGTGTTGGGCCTGGAAAAAAGCCCTCACTGGCTGCGGGTCATTATCGTGAAGCTGTTAGGCACGTCCCTGGGCATTGGGGCCGGCCTGTCCATGGGCCGGGAAGGACCTTCTGTCCAAATTGGCGCTATGGCGGGCCAGGGCGTCAGCCGGGCTCTCAGCAAGACGAACCTGGAGGAACGGGCTCTCATCAGCTCCGGTGCCGGTGCAGGCCTGGCGGCAGCCTTTAATGCACCTTTGGCCGGCGTCATGTTTACCATGGAAGCCATCCACAAAAACCTGTCCGCCCTGGTCATGGTGCCTACGCTTATGGCTTCTATTACGGCGACGGTACTGGTCCACGGGGTCTTTGGCCGGGATACGGTGTTCGCCATTCCGAAAATGTCCCTGCTGCCTGTGGAATACCTGCCTCAGCTCATTGGTCTGGGCCTGTTCACGGGCTTTGTAGGCGTCCTCTTTAATAAAGGCTCCCTGAATATGGGACGCTTTTATGGCCTGCCCATCTTCAAGTCTTTAGGCATGAAGATTGCAGTGCCCCTGCTTTTGACCATTCCTTTGACTTATCTGCTGCCCCAGGTCCTGGGGGCCGGGGATCCGGTCATCGAAGCCATGGTGGATCTGAAGGGCACTATATCCTTTGCACTGCTGCTGCTGGTCGTGAAGATGATCTTTACGCTGTTCAGCACCGGTTCCGGTACTCCCGGCGGCTCCCTGCAGCCCATGCTGGTATTCGGGGCTCTCTGTGGCAGCTTGTATGGCAATCTGGCCGTAGCTATGGGCATCCTGCCTCCGGAATACCGCCTGCACATGGTGGTATTTGCCATGGCCGGCTTGTTTACGGGCTGCGTCCGGGCACCGGTAACGGGCATCCTGCTGCTGCTGGAACTGACGGGACGGTTTTACCATCTGGTGCCTTTGGGCATCGTGGTCATGTTCGCCTATGCGGCTGGGGAACTGCTTCATGATACGCCGATCTTTGACGCCATGCTGCTGAAATCCCTGCAAAAGGACGCACAAGCCAAAGAAGCCATGGACGTACCGAAAGATCAGGAAATCCTGGAAATTCCCATAGAGGAAGGTTCTTTTGCCGAAGGCAAAACTCTGGAGGAAATCAACTTCCCCGGTGGTGCCTTGGTAGTCAGCATCCGCCGGGGCGACGTAGAGCTGGTCCACGACAAGAATGCACGTCTCCTGTCCGGGGATTACGTCTACATCCTGCCCAATAAAGCGAAGGTCATAGACCTGACGAATAGGTGTAAGTGCAAAAACGAATGAACCGATTGGTTCATTCGTTTTTTTGTACGGCTCCAACCTTTTCTATGTTACAATATACTATACGACTAAACTTACGACAAAGGAGGCCTGATCATGGACGAGGACAGCTTATTTGCACCACCGGTGGAAGAACCCCTGGCTGCCCGGCTGCGGCCCAGGAACCTGGACGAAGTGGTTGGCCAGCGCCATCTGCTGGCCCCCGGCAAAGTCCTGCGGAACCTGATTGAGAATGACCGCATCGGCTCCATGATCTTCTGGGGACCTCCCGGCGTGGGCAAGACCACCCTGGCTCAGATTATCGCCAAAACTACGAAAGCCAACTTCATCACGTTCTCTGCTGTCACCAGCAGTATTAAAGACATCCGCACCGTCATGCAGCGGGCGGACGACAACCGCCGCTTCGGCACCCGGACCATTGTTTTCGTGGACGAAATCCATCGCTTTAACAGGGCCCAGCAGGATGCGTTCCTGCCCTTTGTGGAAAAAGGAGCCATCATCCTCATCGGAGCTACGACGGAAAATCCGTCCTTTGAGGTCAACGGGGCTCTCCTTTCCCGCTGCAAAGTGTTTGTACTGAAGGCCCTGACCACGGAGGATATCAAGACCCTGCTGAATCGGGCCCTGACGGATCCCAGAGGCTTTGGTAACGACAACGTCCACATGGACCCGGACGCCCTGGATATGATTGCGGCTTTCAGCAACGGAGACGCCCGCAGCGCCCTGTCCACCCTGGAAATGGTGGTGCTGAACGGGGAACAGAGGCCTGACGGTCTGTACGTGACGAAAGAAACCGTGGAGCAGTGCACCGCGAAAAAATCCCTGCTTTACGACAAAAACGGGGAGGAGCACTACAATCTCATTTCTGCCCTTCATAAATCCATGCGCAACTCGGATCCGGACGCTGCTGTGTACTGGCTGGCCCGCATGCTGGAAGCAGGAGAGGACCCTCTGTACGTGGCCCGGCGGGTCGTGCGCTTTGCCAGCGAAGACGTGGGCCTGGCAGATTCCCGGGCTCTGGATGTGGCTGTGGCGGCTTATCAGGCCTGCCACTTCATCGGGATGCCCGAGTGCAGCGTAAACCTGACCCATGCGGTCATCTACATGGCTATGGCCCCCAAATCCAACGCCATGGAAGTGGCCTATCTGACGGCTAAAGAAGATGCCATCCATCAGCTGGATGAGCCTGTGCCGCTCGTCATCCGCAATGCTCCGACGAAGCTCATGAAGGATCTGCATTACGGGGAAGGGTATCAGTACGCTCACGATACAAAGGACAAGCTGACGAATATGCAGTGCCTGCCGGATTCTCTGCAGGGCAGGGAGTACTACAAGCCCACGGAGCAGGGTCTGGAAGCAAGGTATAAACAGCGGCTGCAGCAG
Source organism: uncultured Acidaminococcus sp. (assembly GCA_900314165.1). Next base: position 15,527 of record OMUE01000194.1, on the reverse strand, counting down.
ATCAAAGAGTGGAAAAAAGCCCACAGTGGCTGATTGGCACAAAATTGCCATGGTTTTGTAACATGTATGCGGTATGATAAACAAGATAACTTAAACGCATAGCAGGAAGAAGGAATCTTTATGATCATTGGAATTGGCATAGATCTGGTGGAGGTAGCCCGCATGGAACGGGCCCTGCAGCAGGAAGGCTTCAAAGAAAAAGTCTTTACGGAAGAAGAAATCGCTTACTGCGAGTCCAAAGGCGCCCACAAGGTGGAATCCTACGCAGCCCGGTTTGCGGCTAAGGAAGCCGTGGGCAAAGCTCTGGGCACGGGTATCTACAAGGATCAGCTCCAGGACGCAGAGATAGAGATCGACGAAGGAGGCCGGCCTAAGATGCACATTATGGGCCAGCTGCGGGTATCCGCCCTTATCCGTCACGTGGAAAAAATCCACGTTTCCCTGAGTCATACGGCTACTATGGCCATTGCCCAGGTCATTATGGAGGAATAACATGAAACTGATTCCAGGCAAGATGATGTCCCAAGTGGATAAAAGAGCCATAGAGGAAATGGGCATCCCGGAAGCCGTGCTTATAGAAGGAGCCGGCCGGGAACTGGGGGACTACGCTGACGGCGCCATGCTGGATCATAAAGGTACCATCGTCATCCTGGTGGGAAAGGGCAACAATGGGGCCGATGGCCTGGCTGCAGCCCGTTATCTGCTACGCCATCGCTACACAGTCGTCCTTGTATTAGCGGAACCGGCAGCCTCTTTTGGACCGGGCGCTGCAGGCCAGCTGCGCATTGACAAGAATTATCCTATGAAGATTTACCAATGGCCCGACCAGGAAACAGAAATCCTGGAAGAATGTGCCAATTGCGCGATGCTTATCGATGCCCTTTTAGGGACACGGTTCCATGGCAGTGTTCGGGAACCTATCCGCAGCCTGATCCAAACCTTGTCCGGTCTGGACAAGAAAGTCATTGCAGTGGATATCCCCAGCGGTGTGGAAGCGGATACCGGAAGGGTGGATCTTGCCCTGAAAGCGGATCTGACGGTGACCATGATTGCTCCCAAACCAGGTCTGTACCTATACCCTGGTGCCAGTTATACAGGAAGGATTGCCGTAGGGGATCTGCAGACGCCACCGTCTCTGGTAGAAGAGGCTCCCAGCAAAGAATTCCGGCTGGATCCCTTTATGATCCGGGATTGGCTGCCTGTGCGGCCCAAGAATTCCCATAAAGGCATGAACGGAAAGATCGGCGTGGTGGCCGGCAGCCTGGGCTATGCCGGAGCGGCAGAAATGAGCTCCAAGGCAGTAGTCCGTGCCGGTGGCGGCCTGGTGTCTTTGTATACCCAGAAAGAAGTTCTGGAACCTCTGATTGTAAAATCCCGGGAGGTCATGGTCCGGCCTCTGGATCTGACGGAGCCGGACAAGGTGCTGGACATCCTGAAAGGCTACGATGTAGTGGCTGCTGGTCCCGGTATGGGCAAGTCCCCTGAGGCGGGCAAGTGCCTGGCAAGCGTACTGCCCCGGCTGGACGTGCCCATCGTAGTAGATGCAGATGGACTGAACCTGCTGGCGGGCCAGGACGACCTGCTGCGGAGCCTGAAACAGAAGATCTTTACCCCTCATCCCGGGGAAATGGCCCGGCTCATGGGCTGTTCTGTCAGGGAGGTGGCCACCCATGCTATGGAAATCGCTGTGGAGGGCGCGGCAAAATGGAATGCCGTAGTGGTGCTGAAATGCGCTCCCACACTGATTGCCCTGCCGGACGGTACCCTGTATATGAATTCTACCGGCAATGAAGGCATGGCTACCGGCGGCTGTGGGGACGTGCTGACGGGCACTATTGCAGCCTTCCTGGGCCAGGGGCTCACCCTGGAACAGGCTGCCTGCTGTGGGGTGTACATCCATGGCAAGGCCGGTGACCTGGCCGCAAAGAACGGAAAAATCGGCATGCAGGCCGGAGATCTGCTGGATCGTCTGCCGCAGGCCATAGATCAAGCCCAAAGATTCAGGCTGGAATATGGGGAGGGCGAATTTGCATGAACCTCCTTAACGTGGTAAAATAGCCGGGTATAAGAGGAGGTACCGTCGTGTTTAAAAAATTACTGCTATTATGTGTATGTGTGCTGTCCCTGTTAGGTACAGGCAAAGCCCAGGCAGCACCGACCATTCAGAATATCGTCTATGGGGTCAACCAGAACGGCCGCTTGCGGGTGGTTATGGATACGAATACCGCTACGAGATACAGGACGGAAGCCCTGGATCGGGAACTGCGGGTGACGGTGTATGGCAATCTCCGTTCCTCCATTCCCCGGGTGTACGTGCCCAAGAATGCTCCCTATGTGCAGAAGGTACAGATTGAACGGAAAATCAACCAGACCGTAGTCCATATTATGATGAAACGGGATTTGGAAAAAGGCATGTACAACGTGTTCAGCCTGAAGGCGGACAGAGTGGCCAAGCGGCCCACCCGTGTAGTGGCCGACGTAATCGCGGCTCCGTCCAAGAAGACCTTCTCTACAAAATCATCCAAAGAACGGCAATCTAATAGCTCGCCCTGGAGCTCTACGAGACGCAGCGGCAGCTCTTTCGGATCTACTTATTCCGTAGTGGGCGGCATCAAGGGCAAGCGCATTACCCTAGACGCAGGCCACGGCGGCACGGATCCAGGTACCCACGGCCTGGTAACCGGTGTCTATGAAAAAGATATTACACTGCCGATTACAAAGAAAGTAAAGCGGCTGCTGGAACAGAAGGGCGCCATTGTTTACATGACCCGTACAACGGATGTGGACGTATTCGGCCCTGATGCTACGGACCAGGAGGAATTGCAGGCCCGGGTCGATGTAGCCGAAAACAGCCATTCCGATATGTTCATCAGCATCCATATCAATGCCAGCGAAAATACCAGCGTAGGCGGCTTCTCTACGTATTACCATCCCAAGACGAAATACGACATCCAGGTAGCCCAGTGCATCCAGGATGAGCTTATGAAGACCGCCAAAGTAGAAGACTTGGGGGTCCGCTATGCCAACTTCTACGTGAATAAGCGCAGCTCCATGCCCGGCGCCCTGGTAGAAGCCCTGTTCCTGACGAACCGGCGGGAAGAAAAACTGCTGATTTCTGAGTGGTTCCAGAACAAGGTGGCAGATGCCATTGCTGACGGCATTGAAGACTTCTATAACCAGCATCAGAGAGGATAAGACCATGAAGACGTGGAAATCAGTGTGTACAGCCCTGTGCCTGGGCTTGTGCCTGCTCTTTTCTGCAGGCTGCGGCCAGGAAGCAAAGAAAGCCGTGGACCAGGTCCAACAGGCGAAACAGCAGGTGGAGCAGGTGAAGGACACCGTTACTTCCCTGGCTGACAAGAAGCCTCTGGAAATCGTCAAAACCCTGATCGAAATCACCCATAAAGGCGATGGCACGTTCCCCAAAGACCTGCAGGTCCAGGGCGTAACCATCAAAGACGGCATAGCCACCGTGGATCTGAACCCTGCCTTCCTGACAAAGGGCCGGGGCGAACACGACACCCTGCGGATGGTGTACAGCATCGTCAATACCCTGACAGAATTGCCCAACGTGAAGAAAGTCTCTTTCACCGTCAATGGCAAGAAAGTGGACGTCCTTGACCAACTGGACCTGTCGGATCCGTTGGAACGGAATAAGGATTTTGGAAAATAAAACTATATAGACATCAGACGCCAGACGTCAGACGTCAGTGTGCTCCGCACTGTCCTGAATCAGGAACGGCCGGAGGTCACTGATGTCTGACGTCTGATTTCTAATGTCTTGAAATTCGCCCCTTGCCTTTTACTAGCACATAATATAAAATAAACAAGAATAAAGCAAAATTGTTGTTGCTATCATGATCATAACGAGGCAAATCTGAGGGCTTGCTCCTTTAGCCGCGCTGCTGGTGCTGGCTTGAAGCGGGGGCTGCCCTTTACTTATTGTTATGGAGAGGCCATGATTCCAGTCAGAATTACCATTCACAGTGAAGGGTCTGAGAAGGACCAGAAACCTATTACCCTTGTTGCTTTTGGGCAGCTGCAGGAAATGGGCGGTACCACCTACGTGCGCTACGAGGAATCGGAGGTCACAGGGATGGAAGGCACGAAGACCACGCTGAAATGGACGGACGACAGTCTTACGGTAATCCGGCACGGCAGCTATGAACATAGACAGCAGTATGAACGGGGCCGGAACAGTTCGTTTCAGTATAGGACCCCGTATTTTACTGTGCCTATGGTGGTGTACACCCGCAGCCTGGACATCCGAAAACAAGAGAACCAATGGCACGTCCAATTATGGTATGATATAGAGATGGATGGTCAGGCTTGTGGTACAAACCATCTGACCATAGAAATTGAGGAGGAAGAACAACGTGGACATGAAACAAGTCTTGGCAGAAGCAATCACAGCTGCCGTACAAAAGGCCATTGAAGCAGGAAAACTGAAGCCTGGAGCTATGGCACCGGTGGTACTGACCGTTCCGCCTCAAAAAGCCTTCGGGGACTTTGCCACAAACTTTGCCATGCAGGCCGCCCGGAATTTCCATTGCGCACCGAAGATGATTGCGGAAGCCATCAAAGAATTCCTGGATTGCCCCAGCGTGGACAAAGTGGAAATCGCAGGGCCCGGGTTCTTGAATTTCTATCTGAAAGAAGACTGGCTGGCTCAATCCCTGAGTTACATCCTGAAAAAAGGGGAGAACTATGGCAACCTACCCGCTAAGCAGGGCGATAAGATCCAGATTGAATTCGTCAGCGCCAACCCGACAGGTCCTCTGCACGTAGGCCATGGCCGCGGGGCTGCTGTAGGCAGTGCCCTGGCTAACCTGATGAAGGCCGCCGGCTACGACGTAACGAGAGAATATTACATCAACGACTTCGGGAACCAGATGCACAACCTGGCTCTGTCCGTCAATGCCCGGTACCTGGAACTGTTTGATATTCCCTGTGAATTCCCGGAAAACGGCTACCATGGGGAAGACATCGTGACCACCGCCAAGCGCATCAAGGCGAAATATGGTGATAAATTCATCCATATGCCGGAAGAAGAACGGCTGGGTATTTTCCAGACCCTGGCCAAGGATGAAAAGCTGGCCGCTTTGAAAGAAGACCTGGCAGCCTTCCACTGCGAGTTCGATATATGGTTCAGCGAACAGACCCTTCACGACGCCCACAAGATCGAACAGGCTGTGGAGGAGCTGGAAAAGAAGGGGTATGTCTATACGAAAGAAGGGGCCAAGTGGTTCAAATCCACGGCCTTTGGAGACGATAAAGACCGGGTTGTAATCCGGGATAACGGCGTATCCACCTATTTTGCGGCGGATATTGCCTATCACCAGAACAAGTTCCAGAGAGGCTTCGGCCAGGTCATCAACCTGTGGGGTGCCGACCACCATGGCTACATTGCCAGAGTGAAGGCCGCCATGAAGGCTCTGGGCTATGATCCTGACCGGCTGGAAATCCTGATCCTCCAGATGGTAGCCCTGTACCGGAACGGAGAACTGGTGAAGATGAGCAAGCGCACGGGCAAGAGCGTGACGCTGAACGAGCTGATCGAAGAAGTAGGCACGGATGCAGCCCGGTTCTTCTTCATCATGCGCAGCATGGACAGCCAGCTGGACTTTGACCTGACCCTGGCTACGGAACATTCCAACGACAACCCGGTGTATTACGTCCAATACGCCCATGCCCGGATCTGCAGCATCCTGCGGCAGATGGAAGAAGAAAAGATTACCCTGCAGCCCGATTGTGACCTGACGGCGCTGAAGGAACCGATAGAGCTTGACCTGATCAAGAAACTGAACGATTACGAAGAATTGATCGACACGGCTGCCAAGGAAAGAGCACCTCACCGGATCGCCCACTATGTGTACGAACTGGCCGGCCTGTTCCATTCCTTCTACAACCAGTGCCGGGTGCTGGGCGTAGCTGAAGATGTCCAGCAGGCCAGACTTGCTTTGATTATAGCTGTGGGCAATACTTTGCGTCACGGTTTGAAGATCCTGGGTGTCAGTGCTCCGGACCATATGTAATTAGGCGAAAGCCAAAAAGGGAGGAAGAAAATGACCAAGTATATTTTTGTAACGGGCGGCGTGGTATCGTCTCTGGGTAAAGGGATTACGGCGGCATCCCTGGGCCGTCTTCTGAAGAGCCGGGGCTATAAAGTCACCATTCAGAAATTTGACCCCTACATCAATATTGACCCTGGTACCATGAGTCCTTACCAGCACGGTGAAGTATTCGTCACCGATGATGGTGCTGAAACGGACCTGGATCTGGGCCACTATGAACGGTTTATCGACATCAGCCTGACCCGGAACTCCAACGTGACTACCGGCCGGATTTATCAATCCGTCATCAACAAGGAACGCCGTGGTGACTATCTGGGCCGTACTGTACAGGTCATTCCTCATATTACCAACGAAATCAAGGAACGGGTCTATCGCGTAGGCCGGGAAGAAAACGCTGACTTCGTCATTACGGAAATCGGCGGTACCGTAGGCGATATCGAATCCGAACCTTTCCTGGAAGCTATCCGCCAGGTCAAAAAGGACGTGGGCAAGAACGACGTGCTGTACATCCATGTAACCCTGGTGCCCTACATCAACGCAGCCGGGGAACTGAAGACGAAACCTACCCAGCACAGCGTTAAGGAACTGCGTTCCATCGGTATTACTCCCGATATCCTGGTGTGCCGCTCCGAAAAGGAAATCAGCCGGGAAATGCGGGAAAAGATGGCCATGTTCTGCGACGTAGACGTGGACGCTGTGTTCCAATCCATTACGGCCAAGAGCATCTACCAGGTTCCCATGCTGCTGGAAGATCAGGGCATGGATTCCGTAGTCCTGAAGAAGCTGGGCATGGAAGACAAACCGAAGGACATGGCGGCCTGGCATGAAATGGTCAAAAAGATCCTGGCACCTCATGACAAGAAATCCAAGATTGCCATCGTGGGCAAGTATGTGGAACTGCAGGACGCTTACATCAGTATCGTAGAAGCCCTGAAGCATGCCAGCTACTACCATGATGCCGATGTGGATATCGAATACATCAATGCTTCCGACCTGGAAGACCCTGCTACGGACTTCGACAAAGTATTTGAAGGTGTGGATGGGATCCTCGTACCCGGCGGCTTCGGCGACCGGGGCATCGAAGGCATGATCCTGGCCGTAAAATATGCCCGGGAAAACAAGATTCCCTTCTTCGGCATCTGCCTGGGGATGCAGTGCTGCGTCATCGAATATGCCCGTGACGTATGCGGCATGAAGAAAGCCAACAGCACGGAATTCGATGAAGAAACGCCGTATCCTGTCATCTACCTGATGCCGGAACAGATGAGCGTGGAAATCAAAGGTGGTACCATGCGTTTGGGCAAGTACCCCTGCAAGCTGTATCCCGGTACCCAGGCTGAAAAAGCCTATGGCACGGACCTCATCAGCGAACGCCATCGTCACCGCTATGAAGTGAATAATGAATTGAAGGATGAACTGTTTGCCCACGGCCTGGTGCTGGGCGGCACCCTGCCTAACGGCAAGCTGGTCGAAATGGTAGAACTGCCTGAGAGCGTCCATCCCTGGTTCGTAGGGGTTCAGTTCCATCCGGAACTGAAATCTCGTCCTACCAATCCCCATCCGCTGTTTAGAGCCTTTATTGCAGCCGCGTTGAAGAATCAAAAGCATTGATTTATCTAGGAAATGACGGTAAAATGATACTGTAAGGGATTTTGCCGAATTTTAACAGGAGGCGTATGGAATGAACAGAGAATTATCTATGGAATTTGTACGGGTTACAGAAGCTGCAGCCATTGCCAGTGGGCGTGGCGTAGGCCGTGGAGACAAGAACGGTATTGACCAGCTGGCTGTAGATGCTATGCGGAAGATGTTCGATACGGTGAACATCAGCGGTACCGTAGTCATCGGCGAAGGGGAAATGGACGAAGCTCCTATGCTGTACATCGGTGAACACGTTGGTGCCGGCGGCCCCGAAGTAGATATTGCCGTTGACCCTGTAGAAGGAACGAACCTGGTAGCAAAAGGCCAGCTGGGCGCAATCGCCGTTATCGCTATTGCTCCGAAAGGCTGCCTGCTCCATGCTCCTGATATGTACATGGACAAGATCGCTGTAGGTCCCAGAGCTAAGGGCTGCATCAACATTGATGACCCTGTCAGCGCCAACCTGGAACGGGTTGCCAAGGCTCTGCACCGCAACGTGAACGACCTGACCGTCGTAGCCCTGGACCGTCCTCGTCATCGCAAGATCATTGAAGAAGTCAGAGCTGCCGGTGCCCGGATCCGCCTGATCAGCGACGGCGACGTGGATCCCATCATCAACGCTGGTATTGAAGGTACCGGTATCCATATGTACATCGGCCGAGGCGGCGCTCCGGAAGGCGTACTGGCTGCTACGGGCCTGAAGTGCCTGGGCGGCGATATGCAGGCCCGCCTGGTTCCTGAAAACGACGAACAGGTAGAACGGTGCCACAAGATGGGCATTCATGACGTGAAGCAAATCCTGACCATCGACGATATGGTCAAAGGCGATGACTGCATGTTCACCGCTACCGGTATTACGAACTGCGATATGCTGCACGGGGTTAAGTACTTCGGCAACGGCTGCCGGACTCATACCGTGTCCATGCGGTATGCAACCGGTACTGTACGGTTTGTAGACGCTGTACATACGCTGGATCGCAACAATATCAACATCAAACTGTAAGGGAAACCTTCGGACCGAAAGCCGTTTGCCCCGGCTTTCGGTCTCCTTTGTTTCTATAAGGGAATTATGGTCACAGAACTCATACGCTATTTGCAGAATGTGAAGACTGTCCAGGCAGGGGCCGGCCTGTGGCGGGAAAATCCGGGCCCCATCCTGTTTACCGGCCTCACGACCTCCGTGAAAGCCGGCTTTTTGTGTGCCCTGCAGAAACTGATCCAGGCAAAGCCGCCCCTCGTCATCTTTACGGCCAACCGGGATGGCATCCGCAGCCTGCGCCGGGAGTTGGCTTATTTTTACCCGGACCTGGCCATGCGGGAACTGTATCCGGCTAACCTGATCCACGGCCAGGTGGATACCCGCAACGAGGAAGTCCAGGCCGAACGGGCTGCCGCCCTGGAAATGATCTGCCGCCAGGAAGAAGGCATTATCTTTGTGACGGCGGAAGCTGCCATCCAGAAGATGCCCCCTCCCGAAAGCCTGCTGCGGGAAAATATCAAGCTGTCCGCCGGCATGGAGCTGGACCAGAACCAGCTCATCGAAAAACTGGTGCAAGCAGGCTACGAGCGCACAGAACAGGTGGATACCCTGGGACAGGTGGCTGTCCGCGGGGATATCATGGACGTATTTCCCATTAACCAGAAAGATCCCATCCGGATAGAATGGTTTGACAATACCATCGACAGAGTGTGCCGCTTTGACATTACAAACCAGCGGAATATCGGAGCCGTGAACTACGTATCCATCATGCCCCTTACGGTGCCGAACCAAGAGGCAGAGGCGGATCTCTTCCAGTATCTGGCACCGGAACAGCTGGCTGTCTTAGAAGAACCAGCGGCATTTTTCGAAGAATGCGAAAAAAGCTATGAGGATAATCGGGACTTTGCAGACCAGCTGATCAAGCCGGCGGACCTGTTGGAACTGTCAGGCCATTGCCACCTGACGGTCATCAGCGACCTGGGCCATGCTCATTACGCCGGGGCTCCCAGCCTCCACGTGCCTGTCAGGGCCATGTCCCCCTACAACAAAAATACGGAACTGCTGCAGAAAGACCTGAAGGGCTGGCTGAAAAACGGCCTGCACCCCCTGATCATGATGGGCACCAGGGAAAAAGCCGCCGGCCTGGCCGAAAGCCTGAAGGCCAACGGCATTTCCATGCAATATAAAGCCACGGGAGAACTGGTGCCGGACAAAGGGGGCACCGTATTTGCCGGCAGCCTGAGCCATGGCTTTTTCTTCTGGGACGAAAACTGGCTGCTGTTGACGGAAAGCGATATCTTCGGCATGCAGAAGAAGCGCCGGCTCACGAAGCAGAAGGGCAAGGGCCCGGCCCTGAACTATTTCTCGGATATCAAGACCGGGGACTACGTGGTTCACGACGTCCAGGGCATTGGCCGTTATATGGGCGTAGAAACCATAGAGATTGACGGGGTTCACAGAGACTACCTGCAGATCCAGTATGCTAAAGGGGATAAACTCCATGTGCCCGTGGAGCAGGTAGGCCTGCTGCACAAATACGTGGGCAACGAAGGCACGCCTCCCAGGCTGTCCCGTATGGGCCGTTCCGATTGGCAGCGGGTCACGAAGAAGGCCCAGAAGGCCATTACGATCCTGGCTACGGAACTGCTGCGGTTGTACGCCCAGCGCAAGATTACCCAGGGCCATGCCTTTGCACCCGATACCCATTTCCAAAAAGAATTCGAAGATGCCTTCCCCTTTGAAGAGACTCCGGACCAGCTGAAGGCAGTGGCAGAAATCAAGGCGGATATGGAAAAGCCCGTGCCCATGGACCGGCTGCTGTGCGGGGACGTAGGCTACGGCAAGACGGAAGTGGCCATCCGGGCTGCGTTCAAAGCCGTTATGGATGGCTGTCAGGTTGCCGTGCTGGCGCCCACTACCGTCTTGGCCCAGCAGCACCTGATGACGTTTACCCAGCGCATGGATGCCTTCGGAGTCCGTATCGAAATGCTGAGCCGGTTCCGTTCCCCAAAGCAGCAAAAAGAAATCCTCAAGAAACTGGCCGATGGCCAGATCGACATCCTCATCGGTACCCACAGGATCCTGCAGCCGGATATCCAGTTCCACGCCCTGGGGCTGCTGATCATCGACGAGGAACAGCGCTTCGGCGTGGCTCAAAAGGAAAAAATGAAGCAGTGGAGCACGGGCATCGACGTGCTGACCCTGTCCGCTACGCCCATCCCCAGGACCCTGCACCTGGCCCTGGTCAAAGGCCGGGATATGAGCATTATAGAGTCTCCACCGGAAGACCGGCTGCCTGTGGAAACCTACGTGGCGGAATACGATGCCGGCATGGTAAAGGAAGCCCTGGAACGGGAAATCCGCCGTGGGGGCCGGATCTATTATGTCCACAATCGTATCGAAGGCCTGGCTGCCATTGCCACAAGGCTCCGGGAACTGGTGCCCGGCATCTCCATCGGCGTGGCCCACGGCCGCATGACCGAAGACGAACTGGAAGACGTGATGATCGGCTTCTACCAGGGAGATTTTGACGTGCTGTTGTGCACTACCATCATTGAAAACGGGCTGGATGTGCCCCTGGCTAATACCATCATCATAGACGGGGCGGAGAATTTTGGCCTGTCCCAGCTGTACCAGATGCGGGGACGGGTAGGGCGCTCTTCCCGGCTGGCCTATGCCTATTTCCTGTACAAAAAGGACAAGGCTCTCAGCGAAATTGCCCAGAAGCGGCTCCAGGCCATCCGGGACTTTACGGAATTGGGAGCAGGCTTCAAAATCGCCATGCGGGATCTGGAAATCCGCGGGGCCGGGAACCTGTTAGGCGCCGAACAGCACGGCCAGATTGCCGGCGTAGGGTTCGACCTGTACTGCAGGCTGTTGGAAAAGACTATCAATACCCTGCAAAACGGCGGAAATCCAGACGCGCCCATTGTGCCGGATCCTGTCATCGAAATGAAGCTGGACGCCTATATTCCAGATGACTACATCAATAGCCCCCGCTATAAACTGGAACTTTATCATCGCTTTGGTGCGTTGAAATACGAAGAAAAAGACGACCTGATGGATGAAATGATTGACCGTTTCGGTACGCCGCCGGAACAGGTGGTGAACCTGTGGCGGGTAGCAGCCCTGCGGGATCTGTGCCGGCAGCTGCGCATTATCGGTGTTACCGTGCGCCCCGGGGAAATCCGCATTACCTTTGACCAGCACAGCAAGGCCAACCCGGACGTATTGAAAGAGATGATCCGGGAATACGTACCCAGAGCCACCTTTAAGATGGCTGCCCAACCCCAGTTCATCCTGAAGACCGCCCGTATGAAGGAAGAACCCCTGACCTGGCTGGAAAAGAACATTCCGAGAATGATATAATTTACAGTAAAGAGCGCTAATCTCCTAATCCTTAACCCCTAACCCCTAACCCCTAACCCCTAACCCCTAACCCCTAACCCCTAACCCCTAAAAACCCGTAGGGGCGGCATCAGAGTTTTGCGTTAGCAAAAATGTCGCCAGTGCCGCCCGTTATCCAGGCAGAAAGGACGTGACCAAATGGCTGACCGCTTTATGAAAGGAACACTGATACTCACGGCTGCTGGCCTGATGGTCAAAATCCTGGGCTCCGTAAACCGAATCCTGCTGTCCCGCCTGCTGGGCGGCGAAGGCATCGGCCTGTACCAGATTGCCTATCCCCTATACCTGATTCTCGTAGCCCTGTCCTCGGCCGGCATTCCTGCTGCCGTTTCCATTATGGTCTCCCGCCGGGCGGCTGTCCGGGATCGGGCCGGTGCCCGCAAAATCCTCTGGACTACGGCGGTCCTGATGGCCATCTTGGGCTTGTGCTTTGCCCTGCTGGCCTGGAACCTGGTGCCCTGGCTCCTGGACAGCCACCTGGTCAAAGACGGACGGGCCCGGTACGCCATGCTGGCCCTGGTGCCGGCCATCGGCCTGTCCATTCCCATTGCCTGCTTTAGAGGGTACTTCCAAGGCTTCCAGGAAATGGTCCCCACTGGAGCTTCCCAGATTGTGGAACAATTTACCCGGGTCGTCTGCATGCTGGCCTTTGCCTATCTGCTGCTGCCCCGGGGACTGGAATACGGCGCTGCCGGCGCTTCTCTGGGTGCTCTGCCCGGGGCCGTCACCTGCCTTGCCCTGCTGCTCTGGTTCTATTACCGCCAGCAGAAGCAATGGGCTTTGCAGCCCCTGCCCGGTACCGGAGAGACCCTGCCTTCTGCAGGTACGATTGCTAAAAGCCTGGCAGCTCTGGCCCTCCCTGTTACCTGTGCTAATCTTATGGTTCCTGTGGTCAGCGGCATAGAGATCATCCTGGTGCCTGACCGGCTGCTGGCTGCCGGCTTTACGGTAGCGGCTTCTACCCGGGCCCTGGGCTATCTGTCCGGCATGGCCATGCCTTTGGTCAACATGGGTACGATTCCCACAAATTCCCTGGCCCAGTCCGTGGTCCCCGCTGTGGCTCAGGCTAAGGCTCTGAACCAGCAGGACGTGATCGGCAGCCAGACGGGAAGAGCCCTGCGCTTCTTCCTGCTGCTGAACCTGCCGGCAGCTGTAGGGGTCTACGTGTTAGGGACGCCCATTGCTAAATTACTGTATGGCACCGTCCATGCAGGCCCTGTGGTCACAGCTTTGGCTCCGGCCATCCTGTTTCTGGGCCTGCACCAGGTGACTACTGCTGTGCTCCAGGGACTGGGCCATACCCGGGTGCCTATGCTGAACATGCTGCTGAGCCTCCTTGTGAAGATCGGCCTGTTGTGGGTGCTAACGGCTCAGCCGGCCTACAATATCCGGGGTGCAGCCTGGGCTACGGACGCTAACCTGGCCCTGGCCGGCCTGTTGAACCTGGTATTTTTGTTCCGCCGCTATCCCGTCCGTTATCCCCTCAGGGCCCTGCTGCGCCCGGTGCTGGCTTCCGCCATTATGGGAGCCGTGGTCTGGGGCGTTTACGGCATCCTGAGTGCCAGAGCTCTGCCCTTCGTGTTCGTCACCCTGGGCACCATTGCCCTGGGCGGCCTGGTGTATCTGTTGTGCCTGGTCCTGACCGGCGAACTGGGCAGGGAGGACCTGAATGCATTGCGCAGAAGGAGAAGATCACATGAAAGAACTTCATGAACAAGGAATCCATGAAAAAGGCGTCCTGGACCTGCGGCCCCTGGCCGAAGTAGTCCGGGTGCTGCGGGAACCGGGAGGCTGTCCCTGGGACAGAGTCCAGACTCACAAGACCATGCGCCGAGAGCTGGTAGAAGAAGTCTATGAGATGCTGGAAGCCATAGATGACGACAACGTAAAAGGCATGCGGGAAGAAATCGGAGACGTGTTGCTGCAGGTCGTTTTTCACGCCCGGCTGGCGGAAGAAGAGGGCCGTTTTGACCTGCAGGATGTCATAGACGACGTGGTGAAAAAGCTGGTGTACCGCCATCCCCATGTGTTCGGCAGCGTCCAGGCCGATAACCCGGATACGGTGCTGAAAAACTGGGAAGCCCTGAAGGCTCAGGAAAAGACGGAGCGGACCAGCGTGCTGGACGGCATAGCTAAAGGGCTGCCTGCCCTTATGCGGGCCTACAAGCTCAGTTCCAAGGCTGCCAAGACAGGCTTTGACTGGCCGGATCAGGAAACGGCCTGGGACAAGGTCCAGGAAGAGCTGGGAGAAATCCAACAGGCTCAGGCTGAAGGCAGCCAGGATCACCTGGAAGAAGAAATCGGTGACGCCCTGTTTGCCCTGTCCGTTTATGCCCGCAAAGCCAAGGTAGAGCCGGAAACGGCCCTGAACCGGGCCAATAACAAATTCCAGCACCGGTTCCAGTGGCTGGAGCAGCAGGTCAAGGCCTCCGGACGCCGGTGGGAGGACGTTTCCCTGGAGGAAATGGAGAATCTCTGGATCCGTGCCAAGAGCCAATTTCCGGGAAGAAAATAAAAAGGGCTTTCATTTTTAATTGAGTTGTGCTAATATGACGATAGTCAGGCGCCCCGGAAGGGAGGCGCAATAAGTATTTAGGAGGATTTTCTAATGAACAAAAGTGAATTAATTTCTGAAGTTGCGTCCAAGACTGCTCTGCCTAAAAAGGACGCTGAAAAGGCTGTAAACGCTTTCATAGATACTGTTAAAGAAGCTGTTGCCAAGAAAGACAAAGTTCAACTGATTGGCTTTGGCACTTTCGAAGCCCGGACCCGCAATGCCCGCAACGGCAAAAATCCTCAAAACGGCGAAACCATCAAGATCGAAGCAGCTACTGTTCCTGCTTTCAAAGCCGGCAAAGCTTTCAAGGATGCCGTAAACAAGTAATCCATTGCAAGACAATGTAAGGCAACCTGATGCGACCGTGTCAGGTTGCTTTTTTTCCCAATGACGCAGCGAAAAGACGAAAAGGGGCGTACTCACATGACTGCACAGAAATCTACAAAATTATTCATCATAGCCATCCTTTTGCTGTTTTCCATGTTCCTTTTCGGCTTCGTCCCTCAGGCCTATCAGCTGTACAGGCTGCATAAGGAAACTGTAAAGACCCAGGCCCGGGTAGAACAGCTGCAGCAGGAAAACGCCCAGCTGGAACAGGAAAAAATCAACCTTAGCGATATCCACTACATCGAAAAAGTGGCCCGTGACGAACACAACATGGTAGCAAAAGACGAAATCCCCCTGTTCATGCTGGAAGACAAACAAGATAAAAAAGGAGCTGTGAAAAAATAAGTTTCACAGCTCTTTTCCTTTGACAAATTCATCTTGACGAAAATTCCCTACAAACTGTATAATGGTTAACGTAACACCATGCTAAAGGAGGATGTCTTTGACCATGGCTTTGGAAAAAGGCGCTGTAGTAGAAGGA
>OMUE01000193.1 GCA_900314165.1 uncultured Acidaminococcus sp. | reverse complement strand
AAGAGTGGCTCAAAAATTCGTGAGCAAGTGGCTCACTTTTTGGTTGACATTCACAATCTACTTCAAATTCGCCTAAACCATTGCCATAGGGATTTATCGTATCTTCTGATACAAGAGGTATCCCAGAGCTATCACCTTTTGATTCAATTGGCTTCGTACCACTATCACTGCTTCCCTCGACTGTTATTGGATTATCTACCGCCGTCTCAGCATTAGAAGTTCCCAATTGTCCTGTAGTAGTATCCTCAGTTTCTCGTTTCTGGCTATTGGCAAGTTCTTCTTCTCTGCGTTTTCTTACACCGCCAAACCATCCAACATCGGCAGGATTTTTTATAATCCCGCCATTTTCATCCACAGGAATATTATCCTCCTTAAGTTTTTCAACGATACTTTCCACAGTCTGAGAATCATACTCAGGAAGGTAACATGCTACAGTATTAAGTTCTTCAACCGACTCTATTCGACGAGCAAGCGGGGTCCGAATCATACGGCCAATGAGTTGTGCAATATATGTTGGATCATTACGCTTGCGACGAGAATAAATAACCTCAGCACGAGGACAATCCCACCCAGTCGACACAGCATCCTTGGCAAATAATACGCGTATATCTGTGTTTGCCGCCACATCTTCAGGCGGACAATAGGGAATATTAGCAACAGTTGTCTTAATATCCTCATGTTCGCCAAACACATTTGCAAAGCATCCAGGATCCAGCCATTTACATACTTTGAGGATTTGGCTGCATAACTCGGCTAAAGAATCGTTAGTAACTTTATCCTCAACCTGCACTACCATAAGAGGTATTACATTTTGGATACCATGTGAAATACAGTAATTCTTCCACAAATTAGATGCCCGACTCAATTTGACACAAGCCTGCGTTAAATCTTGATGACGAGTATCCGCCGCCTTTTTCGGGGTGCGAAGCTCTATAACATCCTTAATTAAACCCGAATTGCGTACAGCAGAAACCGGTACATTCACGGGGGCTTTCATATCTCTGTTTTTCCGCCCATTCATAGCTGCATTGAATCGTTCTGGTGTAGCTGAAATCCCCACTACACAAGGCATAGGTGGATTTATGTTTTCTTGACCATCAATCAATTTCGCATAGATTGTTTTATTCAAACTATCCTTTGTAGCATCTTTTCCAAGTCCTTTATGTGCTTCATCGATAAACAGATACAAGTGGGTATCTACATCTTCAATTGTATTTGTCAACACATCGTAAAACGTCCTGCCACCTTCTGCTTCGTTAGTTAACTTAGCCTTTGATGAAAGGAGCTGCCGGTTCAAAAAATAGATATGTCCTGGTAACAGACGACTATGAGCTTTCGCAAATTCGGGACCAACCGTTTCCATCACAGTTGCGCCATTAAGAAGATCTGTTGCAGCATCAAACCGTTTCATTGTTTGTTCATTCAAACTGGGACTATCGGAAAGCCACAAAATAACGGCCTGATCATCTCCAGGAAAAAAATCATTACCATAAAAAAGCCCTTCAGCGACTGCAGCAGAAATAACAGTTTTACCTGCTCCAGTTGGAGCCGTTAAGGATACTGCCGATAAAGAGCCATCAGTATCATAGCTATTGCGCATAGCTTGCATCTTATTTAAAAGAGCATTTGCCGCATCGTTTTGAAAGTCAAAAAGTTCATATTTCATCAGTCAAGGCCCCCTTCACCACAAATCTCAAATGTTTTCAGGAATGTTTCATACAAACGATGAACTTCAACTCCTGGCAAACGGCGACAAATATTCGAATACCGTCTTTGATCATCGGTCACTACATAAACTGTTTTAATAGATGGCGTACGTTTTACTTTTTCACAGAATTTCGAAGCCTGTCCGTAATCAAACAGAACGCCATAATAATCAGTGGTTAAATAGCTTTTTCCAATACGATGGATAATTGGACCCTTGCACCCGGCCTGCATCCAGAGGATGGGTGCAATGGCGTCAAATGCATTGTCGAGACGTATTGGCCATGCAGACTCATAGGTAAGCTCAAAAAAGATAGCATTAGCCGCAAAGCCATCGGACATTGGCGTATCGGAACCGATATAAGTACCTTTGAGCGGATTTCCGTTTACGTCTACTCCCTCGATAGAACTCTTTGTGCGTGGCCAGGTTACATACTTTGCAATTCCATGCGCCTCCCACTCATCATCACCTGGTCGTATGCCCTTCTTGATGAATAATTTCTGCTCATCGTCAGAAACTTCATTGTTCGTTATGCAGACACAGCAACGATGCCCATTATCCTCAGAATTCATCAGATTTACAGCATGGATTGTTGTACCTGAACCGGCAAAGAAGTCAACAACAAGAGCATCTGGCTTATCTGCAATGAAAAAGCGAAGTGCATCATGTACCGCATAAAGTGATTTTGGAAAAGAGAATCGATTATTTCCAATTATTTTAGTTAAGAGGGATGTACCATACGCTGTCGCATCGTGGCTACGCTGATTCCAAATTGTTTTTGGAGCCGATAATTTACTACTTATACGTTTAACAATAAGTGCTCCTTGTTCATCATGGCCTTTTACAACCAGCTCACCACTTTCTATTTCCTTAATTGCTCCCTCATTTAAATATTGAACTGATAAACTGCCATTTTTTTGTCTATTTACCCGTACAGTTCCTTCTTTTATTTTTTGTCTAACAGTAGTATTTTGTAATTGCCATCTTCCTTCTGTCCCATCCTTTTTTATAGGCCAAATTGCAATTACATCATTTTGTTTATCTTCTTGTGGTAGCTTCTCTGTTAATGGTAATGATTCACCAACTTTAACAATATGATTCGTTTTGGTATTAAAATAAATTGGATAAAATAAATTCGGTCTATCTTTTCTCAAAGAATTTGTGCCTGCGCGCCGCATAGGGAGCCAATCAGTCCCTTTGTCATTAGTTGCTGGAACTACATCCAGCATATTATTTTCAGTAACTGCCGGTCCCATTGTACCAAGCATCACAAAATAGAGATATTCATCTACACGTGAAAATTCTTTATCCCGTGCACTTCCCTTTCTATTTATGACACTGCTTATCATCTGAATATTTGCTTCAGGAAACATCTGCTCAAGTAAAAGCCCAAGTCTTGTATATTCCTTTTCATCAATTGTTACAATCAATACAGAGCTTTTCGGATTAAGCAGTTGTTTTGCGAGTTTCAACCTTCTTTCAATAAAAGCCAACCACTTGGAATGCCGGTATTTATCATTTGCATCTACATAATCGTTATTGTATTTCCAATCTTTTGCACCGGTATTGTATGGGGGATCGATATAAATACAGTCTACTTTGCCCGCATAACAATATGTCAGCATCTCTAGTGCATGATAGTTTTCTGCGTTTATAACTACCTGATAAGGATCATCCTTGCTTCCACGTTCAATTCTATCTACTTCTTTTAAACCTGGATAAATCACATCCCGATAACTTACTATCGGTACAAGATCCTCCAATGAAACAATTTTGGATTCTTGGCCGTTTTCTATAGTTGCCTGATTTCCGTTTGTTTCTTTTACGTTCCAGGCAACTTTATTTTCCGTTTTTTCCTCTTCCCCTCGTGCTGGCCGAATATTAACAGTATCACCAACCACAGCTCTTTTCGTATACAATCTTACCGCTTCTGGAAGATTATGCTCAAAGACGAGGCCATACGCATGATCACGCACATACTTACGAAGCTGACGAGCCAGTTCAGGATCAAGTTTTTCAACATTTGCAATCGTTTCATTTATATTTGCCATCTTCCTACCTCATTTCTGATTTAAATATAATCTCTTACTACTCTATTTTCACTCGATCCCCATCATCCCCGTAAACCACCGGTACGTCTCTTCCAGTTTCCACTCCTTCGATTCCCTGGGAAAATACAAGAGCATTCCTTTGCGGCTTCGGGTAAGGAGTACCCGATACACATTTTCCAGCACCTTCCTGAGATCTTTCAATCCTGGATTAGTGGCGTGGGGATCCACCACCCATTTTCCATTTTGGATATAGAAGTCGCCGATGAAGGAGACAATGGGAAATTCCAATTCAATCCCCTGGATCAGGAACTCTGATGCGCCCCGGGTCAGCTTGTAGCTTTCTTCATTATACCATTGGTAGGCTTCCGTGGCTTTTACGTAGCTTCCCCTATACTGGGGGCCAAACATACCTGGGGTATGCCGGAGATGGGAGGATACCACGATCCCTGTATGATCTCCTGGATAATTCTCTCGGACATAGGAAACGAAACCGGAGAGTTTTTGAGGATCCCAGGCTCGCTGGGCTTCATCAAACAAGAGCTGCCCGGTCTTTCACCAGGTACTTCCGAAAAGCCGTCACCACCAGCAGATCCGCCGGCAGCCAATCAACACTATCCAGTTCATCAAAGGAAAGCCACTTTTTCGCTTCGTGCTCCAGTAAGGTCAGGTCGCCCTTTTCCACTTTGCAGATAAAGCATTCCATGGAGAGATGGAAGGTGGGATAATCGTATTCCACCGTAGTGAGGGGCTGTTCCACCCGGATTTCCGTGGCCAGTTCTTCCCGGATTTCCCGTTTGATGGCCTGTTCCGGAGTTTCCCCTGGCTCGATCTTGCCCCCAGGAAATTCCCATCCGTCTTTGAATTCTCCATAGCCCCGTTGGGTGGCCAGGACCTTATCCTGGTTGAGTATCAGCGCCGCTACAACCCGTACTGTTTTCAAAGCCATCTCCCCTTCTCCCCAATATTTACATTATGTTTTATTATATCGTAGAGTGAAGTTTTCTCTGTTATTATAACAGAAAAGAGGTGAGAGGACAGCCAGGAAACAGGTCAAAAGTGAAGAGTGCAAAGTGCAGAACAGCCCTGCCGGGCGGCCAGGAAAAGTTTCCCCTACGGCATCGCAATCAGTAAACTTTCTATCTGCTCCAATACTTTTTATACCATAGTGCTGCCTGTTTCCAAGATTGGGGAACACCTCTGCCTTCTTCATACATTCTGGCAATGGCATTGCAAGCGCTGGGGCTACCTCGTAACCAGGCTCTGCGGTACCAGACCAGGGCCTGGGCAGGATCTTCCTGGCCCAGGTATCCGTTTTCCCAAAAGTTACCCATGATTTCACAGGCCCCAGGGTGGCCCTGGCGGGCAGCTTTCTCATACCAGATTCCGGCCTGTTCCATGTCATGGAAGTGCAACCGGTATTCCTGAGCAAGGCGCAGCTGGGCTTCTGCATAGCCTTTTTCAGCGGCTTTCTGATACCATTCCAGCCGCTTTTTCCGCCAGTGTCATTTTTCTCCTCACTCACCAACCGGAGAAAGGAGCCCATGGCCAACTGAGCCGCAGCAAATCCCTGAGCAGCAGATTTCCCGAACCAGGCCAGAGCTTCTCCATAAGAAGGATCTACTCCTTCTCCATAGGCGTACATGATTCCCAGATAGTACTGGGCCAGAAAGTCTCCTTCTGCTGCCCGTACCCGGATCATATCTCTCTGCCGGATAAACACCCGGACGGATTCACCCACACTGGGCAACTCTTTCAATGCACCAAAGGCAGGAGCCACCGGCTCCCCGGCCCGGGAAGCCGCAAAAGCATAAGAACAGGCCAGGCCACCATCCAGGAAGAAGGTCCCATATCCCCCATCCAGGTACAGAGCCAGGAGAAAAAGAGCCCGGCCGCAGCCTTCCCAGGCTTTCGCAAGGATTTGGAGATAAGCTTCCCGGGGCGGGAGATTCAGGAACAACTGATCCAGTTCCCGGGTTTCTATCCCCAGCGTTTTCTTTGCCCCTTCCTGCATCACCTTTTCCCCTGTTTTGTTATCCATGATCTGAACCTCCTACTATTTACCGGCCTGCTCCTCCCTCTTTACTCTTCACTCAAAATCCCATAGGCTTTGCGGTACTTTTCCACCCTTTTCTGGTCCTTTTCCGTCACTTCCGGCAGCCGGGTCAGGTCCATATTGTTCCCCAGGTCAGCCTTTTTCACGGCAATGGCGTAGGGATTCCCGCTTTCTTTGATCTGCCGCACATAGTCCAGATAAGGCACCTTCTTGTCATGGGTCAGCAGGGCCACTGCCTCTGCCACGGTTTTCCCGAACAGCTGTTCCAGGGTTTCCCGGTCCATGGCCGTATCCTCCAGGGTATCATGGAGCATCCCCACCAGGGCATAGGTTTCTCCCAGGGGCAGCACCTGGTCCGATACGAACTTTACGTGATAAATGTAGTCCTTTCCTGCCCGGTCCTTCTGTCCGGCATGATATTTCTTCGCCACCTCATAGGCCAATGCCAGTTTATCCATGTTCACCGCTCCTTATCTTTATCCTTATTTTGATCTTCCATTTTCTCCAGGAATCGTATATCCCAGTCCTGGTATTCTTTCATCAGATCATGGACATGCTGGGCCATGATGATTGCCGGCATTCCGGCATTCACATGATACATGAACCGGAACTCCTGGAAGTGGAAGGGTTCCCCCAGAAGGCCGCTGTAAAACTGATCCAGCACCTGGGGTGTCAGCGGTCCCATGGCTTTGCCCGGCCCTCCTTTTTGGGGAAATTCCCAGGCCTGGCCGTTTTCATCGACGAAAAGGTACCCTTTCTGTCCGAACCGCCGGCACATGGCAGGCCCCAGGTTTTCCAATTCCGGCCGGTACAACACATTCATATGGACCAGAACCTGGCAGCAGGGCTCCCGTCCGCCCCACACCCATTCACAGTGGAAATCCACCAACCGCAGCCACCGCTTCAGGTCTTCCAGATTTTCTGGCTCCACCCCCAGAAACACCCCACAGTGCTGCCGTCCGAACTGATCCAGTAAGTGGTTCTCCATACCCCATTCCTCCTATAGAAACTTGTCTTTGGATTCATGTTCCATCCTTTTCTGTCTTTATTATAAAACATCAGATGGGAGAAAAAGTGGACAGATATTTCTTACCCATCACAGCCTTCTGGCAAAAAAGCCTCCGGAATCTCAGTCGGCCTTTATCAGCGGTCCGTTTTCCCAACTTCTCCTGGCGAGCCATAACTCCTGATACTCATGATGTATATTGTCCAACATGGTTACAGGCAAATATATCTAAATACAGTATAGCATAATCTCATAATGAGAAAATAAAAAAGCCCTGGCGGGAACTCCCACCATGGCTTCTTTCCGGATTATTACATACGAGCAAGGTTTTCACTAACCGAATGTAAATTTACCGCCATAACAAAAAGCGGTTTAAAAGAAGTTTTTTCGTACCAGATTGTCATATTTTAGGCAATTTTAAGGATTACACAAGATGTAGGTGTGTTTCTTTCTATAGCCACTATATATGGTGTTTGGTAGTAATACAGTAGTTTATTTAACGTACATTTGTTCGTAGTCCCCCGTCCCATGCGGCTCTTCAGCCTCGCCCCGCCGTAGTGCCATGGTGGACCGGCAGATATTACCATAGCAGACAAATAGGATGCGGATCATAGAGATACCTCCGGGGTTATTTAGGGATTAGGGGGCAGTGCAGTGCACTCCTCTTCGCTCTTTGCTCTTCACTTTTCGCTTTATTTAATATAATGCACTCTCGTCTCATCAAAACGATCCTGCTGAGGATGCTTCTTTTCCGGGTAGCCGAAAGGAATGACGGTGAAAGCTTCCAGGTCTTCCGGCAGATGGATGATTTCGCCCACTTTGTCCATAATGGCCTTATCCGGAGCAATGCCCAGCATAACGCCGCCCAAGCCCTGGGCTTCGATTTCCAGCAAAATATTTTCCGTGCAGATGGCCATATCAATGCTGGCCCGGATAGGAGTTTTGAGCCCTGTCTTCCGCTGGCAGGGCACGATGGCCACAGGTGCCTTTGCCGTCATCTGGGCAAAAGGCTTTACCACGGACAACTGTTGCAGGATGTCCTTATTGGTGACCACGTAGAATTCCCAAGGCTGCTGGTTGGTAGCCGAAGGAGCAGCCATGGCAGCCCGGAGGATCATTTCGATTTTTTCCTGCTCCACAGGTTTGTCCTCATAATTTCTGACGCTGGTACGGGTAAAGATTGCATCCATGTTTTAGCCTCCTTTAAATAATAGGGATTAGAACCCACCACCATCCTTCGGATGGTCCCCCGCCCTTGAGAGGGCGCTGAAAAACCCCTAACAATTAACTGCTTCTCAATTTTAATCTATTTTCTTGTATAATATTGCCATAAGATATTTCCGGAGGGCTAAACTTATGTTGCAAAAGGCTGAACAGATAAAATTAGATTTTGGAAAAT
>OMUE01000191.1 GCA_900314165.1 uncultured Acidaminococcus sp. | reverse complement strand
TGGCAGTACAGCCTGCGGCCCAGAACCCTGGCGGAATACATTGGCCAAAGCAAAGTCAAAAAGAATATGGAAATCTTCATCCAGGCTGCCCTGAAGCGCAAGGAAGCCTTGGATCACGTGCTGCTGTACGGGCCTCCAGGCCTGGGCAAGACCACGCTGGCCAACATCATTGCCAACGAGCTCCACGTGAATATCAGGATTACCAGCGGCCCTGCCCTGGAACGGCAGGGAGACCTGGCGGCCATCCTGACGAACTTGAATGAAAGCGATGTGCTTTTCATTGATGAAATCCACCGGCTGCCGAAGACCGTAGAGGAAATCCTGTATTCCGCTATGGAAGACTATGCCCTGGATATCATCATCGGCAAGGGTCCTGCAGCCCGCAGCGTGCGGCTGGATCTGCCCCGTTTTACGCTCATCGGGGCTACGACCCGCATGGGTTCCATTGCGGCACCTTTGCGGGACCGGTTCGGGGTCATCTGCCATTTGGAATTCTACACGCCGGAAGAGCTGCAGATCATCGTGCAGCGGGCGGCAGAAATCCTGAATGTGTCCATTGATGCGGGCGGCGCCTACGAAATCGGCCGCAGGAGCCGGGGAACGCCTCGTGTAGCAAACCGACTGTTGAAACGGGTCCGGGATTTTGCGGAAGTGGCAGGGGAAACCGGCATTACGAAACAGGTGTGCCGGGAAGCCATGGAACGGTTGGAAATCGACGACCTGGGCCTGGATCAGAACGACAGACGTTTGTTGTGGAAATTGGTGAGAGACTTCGGCGGACGACCTGTAGGGGTGGATACCCTGGCGGCGTCCCTGAACGAAGAATCTGAGACCTTGGAAGATGTGTATGAACCGTACCTGATGCAGTTGGGGATGCTGCAGCGGACGCCCAAGGGGCGGCAGGCCACAATGGCGGCCTACCAGTATCTGGGCGTGCCCTATCCGGAAGAGAAGGTGTAAGTATGAATCTGTTAGTCCATGCCTGCTGCGGTCCCTGCGCCTGCTATCCTACGAAGAAGCTGACGGAAGAGGGCCACACGTTCACCATCTATTGGTTCAATCCCAACATCCATCCTTATAAAGAATTCAAGCATCGGCTGAACACCCTGCGGGAATTCTGCGAAAAGAAGCATTACAAACTGGAAGTGGACAAGCGCTATCCTCTGGAGGAGACTCTGCGGGCTATGCTGTATGAGCCTACGATCCGCTGTGCCTACTGCTACCGGGTGCGCATTAACCAGGCGGCGAAATATGCCAAAGAACATGGCTTCGATGCTTTTACGACCACACTGCTGGTAAGCCCCTATCAGAGACACGATATGATCCGGGCCACGGCGGAAGCGGCGGCCAAGAAATTCGGTATCCCATTCTATTACGAAGACTTCCGGGAAGGGTACCAGGAAGGCGTGGATATCAGCCTGGAATTGGACCTGTACCGGCAGCCCTATTGCGGCTGTATCTTTAGCGAACGGGACCGCTATGAACATTACAAACACGTGAAGAACTTCATGATCCAGGCCAAGATCCGGGAAGTAAAGGCAGGTAACTCATGAAACACAAACTGCTTGTGCTTTTGACGCTGGTTTTCCTGTGCCTGAATTCCGCAGCCCTGGCAGCAGGCGGCGGTCCGAAGATCCGGGTAGGGCTGTCCGTAGGGCAGTTTTCCAGCCAGATAGAATCTGCCGGCAAGATCAAGGTCATAGACGGCAGTGGCAAAACTACAGTGCTGGCTCCCGGGAAACATTTCGTCAGCGTGAAACAGGGCAGCCTGTATGCGGATCAGAAGAAACTGTCCGGCAGTACCTTGTCCCTGTTGGCGGCGGACGCTAAGAATCCTGTGCTGGTGAATGGCAAAAAATACAGGGGCGCTCTGACCGTAAAGCTGAATAGTGGCAAAAAGAACCTGACCGTGGTGAATACCCTGCCGCTGGAACAGTATTTATACGGGGTAGTGGCCAAGGAAGTCATGCCCCTGTGGCCGGACGAGGCCATCAAGGCCCAGGCCGTAGCGGCCCGGAGCTTTGCCCTGTACCATCTGGACAATCCGGATAGTGGGGACTTTGACCTGAAGGCCAATGAAATGGGGCAGGTGTACGGCGGTTCTGCCGCTGAGCATGCCAATACCTCCAAGCTGGTGGACGCGACAAGCGGCGTGGCAGCCTTTTACAGCGGGCAGCCCATTCAGGCCTACTTCCACAGCAGCGGCGGTGGCTACACGGAAGCGGCAGCTGCCGTGTGGGGCAAAGATATTCCGTACCTGCAGGCTGTAAAAGACCAGGATCAGGATTCACCCCGCTACGCCTGGACGAAAGACTTTACAAAAGTTCAGATGGAACGGCTGTTGAGCCAGAACGGCTACAATCTGGGCAGCCTGAAGGGCATCCGGTTGTCTGCCAGGACGGCCGCACCGATGAAGTGGACTCCGGATCGGGGCGTTTCCGGTCGGGTGAAACGGCTGACGTTTATTGGCACAAAGGGTTCCGTTACCATAGATGGCAGCAAGGTTCGGTCCCTGCTGAGCCTGGACAGCACGCTATTTGAAATCTCCATTGGCGTGAAACGGCCGGATTCTCTGGACGTAGAGATTACCAATGGGTACGGCTATCCTGTGGGTAAAAAGACCATCCCTATCGGCAAGGATAAGGATAACGGAGGTGCTTCCGTAGGAGATCTGCGGCTGTTCACAGACGTGGAAGGGGAGAAGGTTACGTTTACCGGTAACGGCTGGGGCCACGGTGTAGGCCTGAGCCAGTGGGGGGCCAGAGGCATGGCCCTCAGCAAACAGGCCAAAGGCAAGAAAGACTATTACCGCCAGATTTTAGCCCATTATTACAAAGGCGTTTCTATAAAACAGGTGTATTGAAAGCGGGCGCACCGCCCTTCGGTTGGGGCGCCCCTACGGAATCAATCCAAATGGAAATTGTAGTACCCGTAGGGGTTTCCCAGAGGGGCCGCAGGCCCCGGCGGTAAACCCGCAGCCAAGATGTTAGGAGATTGATTTTTTCATGGAAGTTACAGATTTTGATTATGAACTGCCCCAGGAGCTCATTGCCCAGACTCCTGTGGAACCGCGGGATTCTTCCCGGCTGCTGGTTATGGACAAACATACCGGGGAATTGGAACACCGCCATTTCTATAATCTGCCGGAATACCTGAAACCCGGGGATCTGCTGGTGTTCAACGATACCCGGGTCATCCCGGCCCGGCTTCACGGCGTCAAATCCACCGGGGCTCACGTAGAAGTGTTCCTGCTGACCCGGAAAAACGCTACGGACTGGGAAGTGCTGGTAAAACCCGGCAAAAAGCTGCGGCCCGGCGCGGAAATCAAGTTCAGCGACGAACTGAGCTGTGAGATTATGGAGACCACGGATTTTGGCGGCCGCATCGCTCGCTTCAAATACGATGGCATCTTTGAAGAAATTCTGGACCGTCTGGGAGAAACCCCTTTGCCGCCTTATATCCATGAAAAACTGGAGGATAAGGAACGGTACCAGACCGTGTACAACCGGGAACGGGGCAGCGCGGCAGCCCCTACGGCTGGCCTGCATTTTACGAAAGAGCTCATGCAGAAGATCAAAGACATGGGTGTGGAAGAAGTTTTCGTGACGCTGCACGTAGGACTGGGCACGTTCCGGCCTGTCAGTGAGGAGCGGGTAGAAGATCACAAGATGCACAGCGAATTCTACACCGTGAGTCAGGAAGCGGCGGACGCCATCAACAAGGCTAAGCAGGAAGGCCGGCGCATCATTGCCGTAGGCACCACGTCCGTGCGGACTCTGGAATCTGCCGGAGCCACAGGTGTCATGAAAGCCGGCGGCAACTGGACGAATATCTTTATCTATCCCGGCTTCCAATATAAATTTGTAGATGCTCTGGTGACAAACTTCCATCTGCCTCAGAGCACGCTGCTGATGCTGGTGTCCGCTCTCAGCAGCCGGGAACATATCCTGAACGCCTATAAGATTGCCGTCCAGGAAAAGTACCGGTTCTTCAGCTTTGGCGATGCGATGTTTATTCATTGAGAAAAGCGAAGAGGCGCCTGCGGCGGGCAAGGTAAAGATGATAGAACCTGTTGTCTGGGGTTAGAACAGTGCTTGTCGGAAGGTGAGGCTAATGGCCGCTGGCCTGCCCCCTCGCCATTGCCGACGCAATGGCCCTCTCCCCCTACGGGGGCGACAGCCCGCTGGGCAGTGCTCAGTCCACCCTCGCACAGTGCGGGGGCGGGGAACCGTCGCTTGCAACGGTGGTGGGGGTGTCCAGCCAGAGGCTTCTAGCCCCTAGACCACTAGTATAGGAATTTGCAAATAACTTTCTGTTTGCACTAACCCGTAGGGGCGCCC
>OMUE01000188.1 GCA_900314165.1 uncultured Acidaminococcus sp. | reverse complement strand
TTTATGCGCTGGTATGCCCATTTTGATGATAAAGCAATTTCTAATTTTAATAAATTAATCTTTACCATCTTTTTGCCCACGAATATGTTTGCTTCTATTTATTTTTCTGATACTTCAAGCGGGCTGCATGGTTCTTTTATTGTCTATGCCTTAGGTTCTTTGCTGCTAATTTACGCGTTTGCTTTTCTTGTGGTTCCCCTGATTGAGAAAGAGAACCGCAAGCGGGGTGTTATGATCCAGGCTTTTTACAGAAGTAACTTGCTCTTATTGGGCGTGCCTATTGTTGAAAATATTTACGGAACAGGTTCTGCAACGCTTACGCTGATACTAGCAGCTTTTTCCATCCCTATGTATAATGTGCTGGCTGTATTTTGTCTGGAAACTTTCCGTGGGGGTAAGAATTTCAATCTACTCCATATATTAAAGGGGGTCGCAAAAAACCCCATGATTATTGGTGCTGTTTTGGCTGTGATTCTGAGAATTTTTGATATTGCGATGCCTTCGTTCCTGGCTAAAAGTGCCAAAGCCATATCCTCTGGTACTACACCTTTGGCTTTGATCGCTTTAGGCGCTTCTTTTACCCTTCAGGCTGTGGTTCAGGATATGAAGAATCTGGTCTTCTGTGTAGCCGGCCGTCTTATAATCGCGCCTGCCATTGTCCTAACCGGTGCTATCCTGTTTGGCTTCCGCACAGTGGAATTGGCTTCTTTGATGGGCATGGCCATTACTCCCTGTGCCGTAGCCTCCTATCCCATGGCCCAGCAAATGGGCGCAGACGGTGAACTGGCCGGGAATGCCGTCATCTTTACATCGGCGATTTCTATCTTCACTATGTTCCTGTGGATCTTCTGCTTCAAGACCATCGGACTGCTGTGATTTTCGTAGTACGTTAATACGTAATACGTGGTACGTATGCATTTTTCGTATCACGTATTAACGTATTATGTACTACGTATTTTTTTTGCTTTGTTGTATAATAAAATCATGAGACACTAGGAAGGTGGTACACTTATGACAAAAAAACAGAAATTACTGTCATTTTTCACAGTGGTCCTGATGCTGATCGTTTTTTTCGGCTATAGGACCTATCGGCGTCTTCCTACTTATTCTTTCGTATTGATCCAACAGGCTGTAGAAAAACATGATTGGAAATCCTTCCGGAAACATGTGGACACAGACCAGGTTCTTTCTACCAGTTATGATACGATTATCAAACATTCTCTGGCTACAGATTATGTGGTTAACGAGAGTACCCGTGGATTTGCTATGGGCTTTGGAAATTGGGTAAAACCCAGGATTATTTCGTCATTGACCAGGGAAATAGAGCAGCTGGTTAAGAACGGAAAACTGCAGGATGTATCCAAAAATCCTGTGGACATCAGGCTTCATAATAACCGTATTGCCCAAATGATGAAAGAAAAAACGGGGCTGGGTAAACTGCAGATTATTGCAGTGGATCATACTAGTCTCGTTGGTGAATATGCTGTAGTGACCGTCAAATTAGAAGACTTTGTTTCGGAAACAGTACATCTATTGGAATTAAAGATGAAGCAGCTGCCTGATGGCACGTGGCAGGTTATGGATATCTCAAACCTGCAGGACTATCTGGACAGTATAGGGAAAGTCCGGCAGGAAAAATTAGCCCAGGCAAATCATTCCACACTCCAGCTCATGAAAACACAGGTGGAAATAGAACAGCCTGCAGTGAAAATCCATAGCAACGGCCCTTATATTGTGGCAAATTTTTCCCTGCCCATTCATTTCCACAATGGAGATCCTATTACGCAGGTAAGCGGACGGTTCCGCCTGCAGGCTCCGGATGGCACCCATATCTCCATCCCCTTTGACTTGTATCCTGCAAGGGGCGGAGAGGGAGAACAAGTTATGTATTTTCAAAAAGAATTGGAAGCATTTATTCCGGAAGAAGCCAGATGGGCGGCTTTTTCTCCCGAAGAAATTCAAGCCTCCGCAGAAATTTACCAGATCCTTTATGAGAATGAGACCAGGCTGGAATTGCAGCATTTTTAGATTCATAGCAAAGGTAGGATGACTCTTTCCCAGAAGGCAGACAGAGGCATGACAATAATCATAGCAGGTATCATGTCCGCAATGGGGAAGTTTTTAACCTGCAGCATGCGAAATCCGGTAGCTAGCAGCAGGACACCTCCACAAGCTTTGAAATCCCCAATCATAGTAGGTGTACAGTAGGGATAGATGGTTTGCGCCAGTACATAGAGAACCATAAAGATAAAGAATTGGGGAACAGCGATAAAAGAAACAATAATGCCCAGTTCGCAGGCGAAAATCATGGATGTAGGCAGATCCATGATGGATTTGGCAATGAGAATGCTATGGTCTCCCGTCATACCGGACACGATGCTGCCGTAAATGCCTGTGCCACTGGCACAGAACAGGACGATGCAGACAATGAGCATATTTTCATAAATAGAACGATCTACATCAGCCGGTGCGGCTTTATCGCCGAGAATCCGACTGATGATCTTTTCCAGTTGGCCTGCAGATTTCACAATTCTTTCATTGACCTGCAGGATAAGTCCTATGATTAGACCTGCTATGATAGAGAAAATTACTGCAGGCATATGTTTCATGTGCATCATGGAAGTAATTCCCATGGTCATGGCGCAGGCACCAAAGACCATGGTAAGTTTTTCCTTCCAATCGGCGCTCATTTTATGACCCAGTTTAGATCCCAAAAAACCGCCAATAATGACGGCTAACCCGTTTAATATAATCCCAATAGGCATAAAATAATCATCTCCCCCTACAAAAAATCTTTTTCATAAATTGGCAGCATACTATATCTATACATTATATCATTGGCACTACACAATGCCTAGAGTGCAGAAAAATTCTGAAAAATTTCTTGCAAAAACGTCTTGCAAATCAAAAATCAATATGGTACTATAGGGAAGCTAACTCCTGTGAAGTTAGATTTTCTACGGGGATTAAGAAAGTCGACAAGAAAAATAAAAAATGTTGTTGACAAAATTCCAGATCCTTGTTAGAATATACGAGTTGTCAGTCGACAACAGGTAGAACTTTGAAAACTAAATATTGTTGACAGATGTGCGGGTCAAGTCACTACT
>OMUE01000186.1 GCA_900314165.1 uncultured Acidaminococcus sp. | reverse complement strand
CTCCAGGCTGTGAGAACGAAGATGCAGTTCTGCCACCAGAAAGGAAACTGCTATGCTAAATGTACGCAAAGATTTCCCCATCTTGACTAAGGTCCACAACGGACATCAGCTTGTTTATTTTGATAATGCGGCTACGACCCAGAAACCTCATCAGGTTATCGAAGCCATCGTGGATCTGCTGGAACATCATAATGGGAATCCTCACAGAGGCGCCCATATCCTGTCCATAGAGGCCGGGGAACTGTATGATGAAGCCCGGGAAGCAGTCCGGAAGTTCATCAATGCCCGGTCCAGCCGGGAAATCATCTTCGTCCGCAATACGACGGAGGCCTTGAACCTGGTAGCCCGCAGCTATGGGGAAGCCAAGCTGAAGCCCGGGGACAAAATCGTCATCCCTATTTCCGAACACCACTCTGACCTGGTAACCTGGCAGCGGGTATGCCAGAAAACCGGGGCCAAACTGGAATATATGTACCTGGATGAAACCGGTCACTTTACAGATGAAGATTATGCCAAGATTGATAAGGATACGAAGATCGTAGCCTTTGCAGCGGTCAGCAATGTGTTGGGTATGAAACGCCCTGTGAAGGAATTGGTGAAACGGGCTCATGAGGTAGGGGCTATCGCCATCGTAGATGGTGCCCAGTCCACCCCTCATATGAAGACGGACGTCCAGGACCTGGATTGCGATTTCTTCGCTTTCAGCGGTCATAAGATGTGCGGCTCTGCCTCTACGGGCGTGCTGTATGGCAAGGAAGCCATCCTGGAAGATATGGAACCGTTCCTGCTGGGCGGCGATATGATCGAATACGTACAGGAACAAACTACCAGCTTCAACGAACTGCCTTTCAAATTCGAAGCCGGTTCCCAGAACGTGGAAGGGGCTGTAGCCCTTCATGCGGCTATCGATTATCTGGAAGGTATCGGCATGGAGAACATCGAGGCTCACGAACACGAGCTGACAGTCCGCTGCCTGGAAGGTATGCTGAAGATGCCTCACATCCATATCATTGGGTCCACGGACCCGGCAGAAAAGACCGGGGTTATTTCCTTTACCATCGATGGGGTCCATCCTCACGATGCAGCTACCATCCTGGATAGCTATGGCATCGCTATCCGCAGCGGCCATCACTGTGCCCAGCCTCTGGGGGCCCACCTGAACGTGGAAGCTTCCAACCGGGCCAGCTTCTATATCTACAATACCCTGGAAGAAGTAGATTACTTCCTGGATAAATTACCTTTGGTCCGTAAGACCATGGGCTATAAAGACTAAGCAGGTGATTTTAATGGAAGATATGAATCAATTGTATTCCGACATCATTCTGGAACATAACCAGAATCAGAGCAACAAGCATGAGCTGAATCCGTTTACTCTGCAGGAACATGGCCATAACCCCAGCTGTGGGGACGACATTACCCTGCGGGCCAATATCGTAAATGGCGTCGTGAAGGATGCGGCTTATACGGGCCATGGCTGCGCCATCAGCCAGGCTTCTGCCGACATGATGATCGACCTGATCAAGGGCAAGACCGTCAAGGAAGCTCTGCGGTTGGTAGATTTGTTCCTGGCTATGATCAAGCGGGAAGAGACGGACGACAACAAGCTGGAAGATTTGGAAGACGCGATTTCCCTGAAGAATATTTCCAATATGCCCGCCCGGGTAAAATGTGCTGTATTGGCCTGGCATACCCTGAAGGACGCGCTGGAAGAGGGAAAGTAACCTTTTTAAGCGAAGAGCGAAGAGGTAAGAGTGAAGAGACCGCTGCGCGGTGCAAGGTAAAAAAGGATCCGTTTAAACGGGTCCTTTTTGTATGAGAGAATTTATACCTTAAGAATAGAAAAACGGCTTATAAACGAAATTTGAGCGTAATAGAGCAAAAGAAAAACGCGGCTGTGAGAATTCACAGTCGCGTCTTTGAATTTAAAACTTATTTTGCAGCAGCAGCTTCAGCCTTATCATCGTCGTTGAACAGTTCTTTCGTGCAGTTCTTAACAACCATAATAGCCAGGAACATCAGGCACAGAGCTACGATCAATTGCAGACCGTCAACCATCATGACGAACTTGCCAGCCTGCAGCTTCGTGAAGATACCATACACGGAGATGCACAGAGCACTCATGGTCACGATGAACATGAAGGTCATGGGGAAGTACAGCATCCAGTTCTTACGGCCGGTAACTTTCATAAATACAGCCAGGCCCATGAGAACCAGGGAGCTCAGCAGCTGGTTGGCAGCGCCGAACAGAGGCCAGATATTCAGGTAACCGCCCAGGCACAGCAGGTAGCTGGGAATCAGGGTTACGATGGTACCGATGTAGGTATTGCACAGCAGCTTGGCAATGGTGCCTTGTTCTTCACCGGGTTCCGGAGCCAGCAGTTCCTGCAGCATGGTACGGCCGATACGGGTTACCGCATCAATCGTGGTCATAGCCAGAGCGGATACGCACATGGTTACGATACAGCTGGAAACATAGGGAGGAATACCGAACATCTTGAAGTAACCGCCGATAGCGCCGCCGAAGATGGCAAACGGAGTAGCTTTCGGCAGAGCGCCGTTGACAGCAACGGAGCAGGCGATAACCAAGGAAACAACGCCCAGGGTGGATTCAATCAGCATGGAGCCGTAACCAACGGGCAGCATGTCGGTTTCGTTAGAAATCGTCTTGGAGGAAGTACCGGAAGATACCAGAGAGTGGAAGCCGGATACAGCGCCGCAAGCGATGGTGATGAACAGGATGGGGAACAGCGGTTTGTTAGCAACAGTGAAACCAGTGAAAGCAGGCATATTGATGGTCGGGTTGCCCACGATGATGCCTACAACGCCAGCCAGGATCATGCCCAGCAGCAGGAATACGGACAGATAGTCACGAGGCTGGATCAGCAGCCACATAGGCATAATGGAAGCGATGAAGCAGTAACCATAAGTGGCATACAGCCAGGAAGTACGGGAAGCGAAAATAGGATGTTCGATACCGATGTAGATCATAGCGAAGATGCAGATCAGGCCCAGCACCAATTCCTTGGCACCGGTGATGTGGAAACGGCGGGTAATGAAACCGAAGGCCATAGCTACGAATACATACAAGGTAGAAATAGAACCGGCAGCGGCGTTAGGCCCCATGAGTTCGCCGGTCTTGGAGAAGCCGTTGAAGGTGGAAGCCATAATGTCGGAGAAGGCTGCGATTACCAGCAGGCAGAACAGCCAGCCGAAGATCAGGAACATCTTGCCGCCGGTCTTACCGACGTATTGTTCAATCAGTTTACCCATGGATTTGCCGTCATTCTTTACGGAAGCGTACAGAGCGGTGAAGTCCTGTACAGCGCCGAAGAAGATGCCGCCGACTAACAGCCATAAGAAAGCAGGAACCCAACCAAACATGGCGGCAATGATAGGACCGGTGACAGGGCCGGCACCAGTAATAGAAGAGAACTGATGGGCAAATACCGTAAAGCGGGAAGCAGGCACATAGTCCTTATCGTCGCGCAGACGGTAGGCAGGGGTCTTAGCATCAGGTTCGATTCCCCAGGTCTTTACCAGCCAACGGCCGTAGAACATGTAGGCACAGGCAAAGATTACGATAGAGATACACACAAGCGTTAATCCGTTCATTTTATCACTCCTTTTAAAATAGGACACATTTGAGTTGTGCCCTCGAATTCGGATAATGGCTTATTGTCCAATAATCTATCACCAGTTCACAAGATTGTCAACA
>OMUE01000187.1 GCA_900314165.1 uncultured Acidaminococcus sp. | reverse complement strand
ATTGTGTTAGAATGGATGTGATCCATAGTGATTGCTCCTTTGTTGATGATTTCTCCAAAACCATTTTAACATGAAGCTTCACTATGGATTTTTATTTTTTGATTAACTGTTCAAGTTCATTTTACAACTGACCGAAAAACAAAATTGGGAATTTTATGACACTGTTTAAAAATGAATAAACTTCGAACGATATTGTAACATATATTATAATGGTTCGAAATGAACATTGACATTATGCAGGACCATTGATAGAATTAAATTGGTTTAATGACGATACTTGTCAAGCAGGCTCGAGAGTAAGTAATTTGCAAAGAATTGTGAAAGACCTCTTGAGCTTTTTTCATTGGAGGTGCCGAAATGAAAGTAGCAATCATTATGGGAAGCGACTCTGACTGGCCTAAAATGCAGGCCGCAGAGAAAATGTTAAAACAATTCGGTGTAGAAGTCGAAGTGACCGTGGCTAGTGCTCACCGGACTCCTGAACTCGTCAAGGAATTTGCGGAAGGAGCCAGAGCCCGTGGCGTAGAAGCTATTATTGCAGCTGCCGGCATGGCGGCCCATCTGGGCGGCGTCATTGCAGCTTATACTACGCTGCCGATTATCGGTGTTCCTATTGCTGGCAGCAAACTGGACGGCGTAGATGCCCTGTTGAGCTTTGTGCAGATGCCTCCGGGAATCCCTGTGGCCGTCATGGCTATCGATGGGGCTAAGAATGCGGCCATCTTTGCCGTAGAAATCCTGGCTGCCAAGTATCCGGAACTGGTAGACAAACTGGCTGATTACAGAAAACAAATGCAGGCCGAAGTCAAGGCCAAGGGAGAAAAATTGGCGGTTGCCAGAGCGGCTGCTCAGGCAGAATAAGCAGAGGAGGAACCATGTGGGAAAAAGACTTGCAAGAGGATAAGCTGCACGAAGAGTGCGGGGTCTTCGGTATTTATGACAAAAAAGACGATGTTGCCTTAAATACCTACTGGGGATTGTTTGCCCTGCAGCATCGTGGCCAGGAAAGTGCCGGCATTGCCGTGACAAACGGCCGGAACATGCACATCAAGAAGGGCATGGGCCTGGTCAGCGACGTGTTTAAAGATGGCCTGGACGGCCTGGATGGCTATATTTCCATCGGCCATGTGCGGTATTCCACTACGGGTGCCAGCATGGCCTATAATGTGCAGCCTCTGAAAGTTTTTTATGACGGAGGCAATCTGGCCCTGTCCCATAACGGGAACCTGACGAATGCGGCTGCCCTGCGCAGCCAGCTGGCCAAAGATGGCTACGTGTTCCAGACCACCGTGGATACGGAAGTGGTACTGTCCCTGGTGGCACGGTCCCGGAAGGCGACCCTGGAAGAACGGGTTGCCGATGCGGCCAACCAGATCAAAGGGGCTTTCGCCATCCTCATCATGAACGACGACAAGCTCATCGGTTTCCGGGATCCCTATGGCTTCCGGCCGCTTTGCATCGGCCGCATGGATCACGGCTGGGTGCTGACCAGCGAGACCTGTGCCCTGGATCTGGTAGGGGCTAAGTTCGTCCGTGACGTACAGCCCGGGGAAATGGTCATTATCGACGACGAAAATTCCGAACCCCGCAGCATCATGTATGCGGACCATATGCCGAAACACGGCGCCCGCTGTATTTTCGAATACGTGTACTTCGCCCGTCCTGACAGTATTATCGACGGGGAAAGCGTTTACCAGGCACGGCTGAACATGGGACGGATCCTGGCTCGGGAAACGAAGAATATCAAGGCGGACGTGGTTATTTCCGTACCGGATTCCGGCACGCCTGCCGCCATCGGCTATGGCCTGGAAGCCGGCATTCCCTTTGTGGAAGGTCTGACGAAGAACAAATACATCGGCCGTACATTTATCCAGCCCACCCAAAAACAGCGGCTGAATGCGGTGAAACTGAAACTGAACGTAAACCGGAGCCTCATTGAAGGCAAATCCGTCGTCATGGTGGATGACTCCATCGTACGGGGCACTACCAGCGGCAAGATTGTTCAACTGCTGCGGGATGCGGGAGCTACGGCTGTGCACGTGTGCATCAGCTCTCCTCCTGTGATGGATTCATGCTACTACGGCATCGATACGTCCGAACGGAAGGAATTGATCGCCGCCAGCAAGACGGAAGAAGAAATCCGGCAATATATCAAAGCGGACAGCCTGCACTACATTACCATGCAGGGTCTGCGGGATTCTCTGTCCATCCTGAATCCGGATGACATGTGCTATGCCTGCTTCCATGGGGGCTATCCGGACGGTGCAGATAAAGAAATGGCAAAAGGGTCTAAACTCCAATTTGAAATGGGTTGCTAAGGAGGAAACAGCGTGAGCGAGAAAAAAGTAATTACATACGCAGATGCAGGTGTGGACATTGATGCAGGCAACAAAGCCGTAGAACTGATGAAAGACAGCGTCCGGGCTACGTACCGTCCTGAGGTCGTAGGGGATCTGGGCGGCTTCGGCGGCCTGTTTGCCCTGGGTAAATACAAGGATCCTATCCTGGTATCCGGCACGGACGGCGTAGGCACGAAACTGAAAATCGCCTTCATGATGAACCGTCACGACACTATCGGCCAGGACGCCGTGGCTATGTGCGTCAATGATATCCTGGTACAGGGTGCAGAACCCCTGTTCTTCCTGGACTACATCGCAACGGCAAAAGTAGATTCCCAGAAGATTGCGGACATCGTCAAAGGCGTGGCCAATGCCTGCAAGGAATCCGGCTGTGCCCTGATTGGCGGCGAAACGGCAGAAATGGCCGGTTTCTATGCTAAAGACGAATACGATATTGCCGGTTTTTCCGTTGGCGTGGTGGAACGGGATAAGATGATCACCGGGGACAAAGTAAAGGTCGGCGACGTGCTGCTGGGCCTGCCTTCTACGGGCGTGCACTCCAACGGCTACAGCCTGGTCCGGAAGCTGTGCTTCGACGTCATGGGCTTTACCGTGGATACGTACATCCCTGAATTCGGCAAGACCCTGGGCGAAGAACTGCTGACTCCGACCCGGCTGTATCCCAAGACCATCCTGCCCATGATCAAGAAATTCGACATCCACGGCATGGTCCACATTACCGGCGGCGGTTTCTACGAAAATATTCCTCGTATTTTGCCTGAAGGCTGCGATGCCGAAGTCCATGCGGACGCTTGGGAAATGCCTGCCGTCTTCAAGAAACTGCAGGAATGGGGCAACGTGCCCTGGCCGGAAATGTATCGTACGTTCAACATGGGCGTAGGCATGGTACTGGTTATCGATGCAGCAGAAGCCGATGCGGTACGGGCTCATCTGAATGAAAACGGTGAAACGTTCTATGAACTGGGCAGCGTTGTGCCCGGCACGAAGAAGACTGTCATGAAAGGCGGCGTTTTCGGTGACTAAACGGAAAATCGGTGTACTGGTCAGCGGCCGGGGCAGCAATTTCCAGGCCGTCCACGACAAGATTGTGGCAGAAAACCTGCCTATAGAGATTGCTATCGTCATCAGCGACAGCCCGGAAGCCTATGCGTTGGAACGGGCTGAGCAGATGGGCATTCCCCATGTAGCTATTCCTCGCCACGACTATAAGGATAAAGCTGCTTTTGAAGCGGCTATTGATAAAAAACTCCGGGAAGCAGACGTGGAACTCATTGTGCTGGCCGGCTTTATGCGCATTCTCAGCGCAGATTTTGTGAATGCCTGGCCCCACAAGATCATCAACATCCATCCCGCCCTGCTGCCGTCCTTTACGGGCCTGGACGCCCAGGGACAGGCACTGAACTATGGCGTGAAGATTGCCGGCTGCACGGTGCATTTCGTGGATGCCGGCATGGACTCCGGCCCCATCATCATGCAGGCCGCTGTGCCCGTCATGGATGACGATACCCACGACACCCTGGCTAGCCGGATCCTGGTGCAGGAACATACGATCCTGCCGGAAGTGGTGAAGCTGTGGTCCGAAGACCGTCTGGAAGTCAAAGGCAGAAAAGTCAAGATTCGCAAATAAGAACAGGGGAGAATATCCATGAGAATTAAGAGAGCATTAGTAAGCGTTTCCAATAAAAAAGGCGTTGTAGAACTGGCTAAATTCCTCCACGAGCACGGCGTAGAAATCATTTCCACCGGCGGCACCATGAAGGCTATCAAAGAAGCCGGCATCCCCGTCACCTACGTCAGCGACGTCACTGGAACTCCGGAAATGATGGACGGCCGGGTAAAGACCCTGAACCCGAAAATCCACGGGGGCATCCTGGCTGTGCGCAGCAATCCTCAGCACATGAAGGATATGGAAGCTAACGGCATAAAACCCATCGACCTGGTGGTCGTGAATCTGTATCCGTTCAAAGAAACTATTGCCAAACCCAACGTGACGGAAGCAGAAGCCATTGAAAAT
Organism: uncultured Acidaminococcus sp.; assembly: GCA_900314165.1. Next base: position 11,088 of record OMUE01000187.1, on the reverse strand, counting down.
ATCGACATTGGCGGCCCTGCTATGCTGCGGGCTGCAGCCAAGAACTTCCGGGATGTGGTTATCATTACGAATCCTGACCGGTATGAAGGTCTGGAAAAGATGCTGGAAGAAAAAGGCGATATCGACCTGCATACCCGCAAGATGCTGGCTCAGGAAGGCTTTGCCCATACGGCAGCCTACGATACCATGATCAGCGAATATCTGGCTAAGCAGCTGGCAAAGGAAGAAGCATAAGGGGGCTTTCTCATGAAGGTATTGGTAATCGGCGGCGGCGGCCGTGAACATACGCTGGTATGGAAACTGGCCCAGAGCAAAAGCGTGGACAAGATCTATTGCGCACCGGGCAACCCGGGCATTGCCCAGCTGGCAGAATGCCTGGACCTGGATGTAAATAACCTGGAAAAACTGGCTCTGTGGGCTAAGGACCATAAGATCGACCTGACTGTCGTAGGGCCGGAAGCTCCTCTGGTTGCCGGCATCGTGGACGTGTTCAAGGCTAACGGCCTCACCATCTTCGGACCCAGCGGCAAGGCTGCGGAAATCGAAGGCTCCAAGATCTTCTCCAAGGAACTCATGGAGAAATACGGGGTGCCCACGGCGTTCTTCAAGGTCTGCGACAACCTGGCAGAGGCCAAAGCCTATGTGGAAGAAAAAGGCGCTCCCATCGTCATCAAGGCTGACGGCCTGGCAGCCGGCAAAGGCGTGGTCGTAGCCATGACGAAACAGGAAGCTCTGGATGCCCTGGACGAAATGATGGGGTCCCATCACAAGTTCGGCGCGGCCGGCAATAAAGTGGTCATCGAAGAATTTATGGACGGGGAAGAAGCCTCCCTCCTGTGCTTTACTGATGGCAAGACCATTGTGCCCATGATTGCGGCTCAGGACCACAAACGGGTAAACGATGGGGACCAGGGCCCCAATACAGGCGGTATGGGTGCTTACGCTCCTGCTCCCGTCATGACGCCGGAACTGAAACAGAAGACTATCGATACCATTCTGCGTCCCGTGGTGGATGCTATGGCTAAGGAAGGCCGTCCTTACAGCGGCTGCCTGTATGCAGGTCTTATGATCAAAGGAGATTCTGTAAAGGTTGTAGAATTCAACGCCCGCTTTGGCGACCCTGAAACCCAGGTGGTGCTGCCTCTGCTGGACGGCGACCTGGCCCAGATTATGGTAGCCTGCGCCAAAGGCACCCTGTCTCCTGACATGGTGAAGTGGAGCGACAAGTCCGCCGTGTGCGTCGTCATGGCTTCCGGCGGTTATCCTGCCTCCTATAAGAAGGGCATTCCCATTACGGGCCTGAAGGATGCGGCAGCCATGGAGAATGTGGCAGTGTTCCATGCCGGCACGAAGGCAGAGGACGGCAAGATCCTCACCAACGGCGGCCGGGTCCTGGGCGTAACGGCTATGGCAGAATCCATTCCCGCAGCCCAGCAGAAGGCGTACGATGCGGTGGAAAAGATCCATTTTGCAGGGGAGCACTATCGTCAGGATATTGCCTGGAGAGCTTTGCGCAGATTAAAGAAATAAAACTGTTGCATTTGTGACACTGAAGTGCTAAAATGGGAAAAATACTTCAAAGGGGGATAACCGATGGCTTTTATCTATGATGAACCTGCACATACTTTTAGTGAGTATCTTTTAGTTCCTGGATATTCTTCCAGTGAATGCATTCCTGCGAATGTGAGTTTGAAAACCCCGCTGGTAAAATTCAAAAAAGGCGAAGAACCTGCACTGAGTTTAAATATTCCCCTGGTTTCCGCTATCATGCAATCCGTGTCCGATGATAAGATGGCTATTGCCCTGTCCCGGGAAGGCGGCGTGTCCTTCATCTACGGTTCCCAGAGCATTGAAAACGAAGCAGCTATGGTAGCCCGCGTCAAGGCTTTCAAAGCCGGCTTCGTAGTCAGCGATTCCAACCTGCGCCCGGACAGCACTTTGGCTGATGTCCTGGCCCTGAAAGAAAAGACCGGCCATTCCACTATGGCTGTAACCAGCGACGGCAGCGTCCATGGTTACCTGGAAGGCATTGTGACCAGCCGTGACTACCGCGTCAGCCGCATGAACCTCACGGACGAAGTCCGCAGCTTTATGACTCCTGTCTCCGAAATGGTTGTTGGCACCAGTGATATCACCCTGAAACAGGCTAATGATATTATCTGGGAACACAAACTGAACACCCTGCCCATTATCGACAAAGACGGCAATCTGATGTACATGGTCTTCCGGAAAGACTATTCTTCCCATAAGCAGTATCCTCTGGAACTGCTGGATGGCAAGAAGCGCCACGTAGTAGGCGCCGGCATCAACACCCGTGACTATGCAGAACGGGTTCCTGCTCTGGTCAACGCTGGCGTAGATGTCCTGTGCATCGACTCCTCCGAAGGCTACAGCGAATGGCAGAAACGGACCCTGGAATGGATCCGTGCCAAGTACGGCGACACTGTAAAAGTGGGTGCCGGCAACGTAGTAGACGCCGAAGGCTTCCGGTTCCTGGCAGAATGTGGTGCTGACTTCGTGAAGATCGGTATCGGCGGCGGCTCTATCTGCATTACCCGTGAACAAAAGGGTATCGGCCGTGGCCAGGCTACAGCTGTGATCGAAGTGGCAAAAGCCCGTGACGAATACTACAAAGAAACCGGTATCTACGTACCTATCTGCTCCGACGGTGGTATTGTATACGATTACCACATGACCCTGGCTCTGGCCATGGGTGCTGACTTCTGCATGCTGGGCCGGTATTTTGCCCGCTTTGATGAATCTCCGACCAACAAGGTGAACATCAATGGTACGTACATGAAGGAATACTGGGGCGAAGGTTCTGCCCGTGCCCGTAACTGGCAGCGCTATGACCTGGGCGGCGACAAGAAGCTGTCCTTCGAAGAAGGCGTTGACTCCTACGTACCTTACGCAGGCAGCCTGAAGGACAACGTGAACCTGACCATCTCCAAGATCCGTTCCACCATGTGCAACTGCGGTGCTCTGACCATTGCAGAGCTGCAGAAGAAGGCTAAGCTGACGCTGGTGTCCGCAACGAGCCTGGTAGAAGGCGGCGCTCACGACGTAGTGCTGAAGGATAACGTAAACAACGGCTATCCGAAATAAGAGGCATTAAAAAAGAGTTGTGAAACATTTTGTTTCACAACTCTTTTTTAACGCAACTTTTTAGCGGGACGAAATCTTGTAGCTGACCACGGAAGCCAACAGGCACAGCCCCATATCTGCCAGCCACAGAGGTTCGTAGCTGCCGGTGGCGGTAAAGACCACACCGCCCAGGTAGGAGCTGACGAAGGCCCCTACCTGATGGCAAAGGAACGTAACGCCAAATAAAAAGCCCATGGCTTTCGCTCCGAAAAAGGCTTTTACCAGTTCCGATGTGGGTGTCACCGTAGCATCTCCTGTAAAGCCCAGGCACAGGGCGTAAGCGGCCAGGAAAGGCAAGGTCTTGGGCAGCAGGAACATGAACAAGCCTACGGTCAGCACCCGTGCTCCATACAGACTGCCCAGTACCCGCTGCTTGGGAAAGCGCAGGCACAGGAGGCCGGACAAGACGGCGCCTGCCATCGTCGTAATGCCATAGCCCGTATAGATGAGAGCTGCCGTCTGGGCCGGAATGCCCAGGGAAATCATCTGGGGCACCAGGTGGGTCTGGATGATAATCATATGGAACCCGCAGGTGCTGAAGCCGATCATGAGAGCTTTGTAGTTCCAGGTCTTTACAGCATTCTTAAACAGGGTTCCTGTGGGCACTTCTTCTTGCTGACTTTGCTCACCGGACTGGGCCTGCTTTTCCTTCCGGCCCAGCCAGAAGATGACAGGCAGCAGCAGGGCAAAGGCGGCTGTACCGGTCAGAAGTGCCGGCCGGGCACCCCAGCTGATGATCAGGAACTGATACACGGGAGAAAGCACAGCGCTGCCGATGCCTCCGCTGGCATTGATGATGCCGGACACAGCAGAGGCTTTTTGAGATCCCAACAAGGGGGAAATCAGGCCCATAATCATGCCGAAGCACAGCGCTCCGGCACCGCTGCCTACCATGAACCCCAGGAAGAGCGTCAATGAGACCAGGCCCTGGAACAGAGCCATGCCGGCCAGCCCGAGCCCCATGAGCAGGGCACCCAGAAACAGCACGAGGCCGTTGCTTTTGCGCAGGGCCAGGATACCCCATACAGGCTGGGAAGCTCCATACAGCAGCTGGGCCACACCGAAGGCAAGGCCAGCCTGTTCGTAGGATACGCCGGTGAGCTCCATAACCGGGTGAATCAGGATGCCAAAGATGGCCCGGAATCCTGCACTAAGGGCATACATCACAAAAGCCGCTGCTACAATGAAGAAGGCAGATGAATATGGATGGCGATTTGCATATCCCATGATAGCTTCTCTCCTCTGAAAATAGTAAATCATGATTACATTTTTACTATAGGATTACTTTTTTTGCAAGCCTTTGGGCACATTTTTTGGAATCGGTATGTGTGGTCAGCCACTGGCTCTTAATCTCAAATTCCTAACAACAAATTCTCCGAATGTAGTATAATGATTCCATACTTTACTAAAAGGAGTGTTCCTCGTGATTGATCGTGAAACTATTGTAAATCGTTTTATCCATTATACGTCCTTTGATACTACTTCTAACGAAGATAACGGCATGAATTGCCCCTCTACGCCGAACCAGCTGGTGTTTGCCAAAGCTTTGGCAGAAGAAGTGAAAGCCCTGGGGCTGGAAGAGGTAGAAGTCGATGAATGTGCCAATATGACGGCCACGCTGCCGGCCAATGGTAAAGAGGGTACGGTCATTGGCTTTTTGGCCCATCTGGATACGGTGGCCGATGCCTCCGGCAAGGATGTGAAGCCCTTCGTGCTGAAGAATTACGATGGCAAGGACATTGTGCTGAACAAAGAAAAGAACATCGTGTTCTCCACGAAAGCCTTTCCTTCTGTATTGAAATACAAAGGACAGGACATCATCTTTACGGATGGCACCACGCTTCTGGGTGCTGATGATAAGGCCGGTATTGCCTCCATCGTCACGGCTATGGAATACCTGCTGGCCCATCCGGAAATCCAACACGGCAAGATCCGGGTAGCTTTCACCCCGGACGAAGAAATTGGCACGGGCATCGGCCATTTCAATGTGGAAAAATTCGGCGCCGACTATGCCTACACAGTGGACGGCGGCGAAGTAGGGGGCATGGAATACGAATGCTTCAACGCGGACAACCCCATTGTGACCATCCACGGCATCAGCGTCCACACAGGTTCTTCCAAGAACAAGATGGTAAACGCCCTGTCCATTGCCAGCGAATGGCAGCAGGCCTTGCCGGCTGGAGAAAAACCGGAATACACAGAAGGCCACGAAGGCTTCTTCCATGTGTACAAGATGAACGGCAATGTGGAACAATGCGTGCTGTACATGCTGGTTCGGGACCACGATGCCCAAAAGTTTGCCAGCCGGAAAGAATACCTGCAGCACATGGTGAAGTTCTTCAACGAAAAATATGGAGAGGGGACCGTGGAAATCCAGTTCCGCCCTGTGTACTACAACATGCTGGAAAAGATCAAAGACCATATGGACCTGATCGACCTGGCAGAAGAAGCCATGAAGTCCTTGGGCATTACGCCTTTCGTGACTCCTATCCGTGGTGGTACGGATGGTGCCCAGCTCAGCTTCCGGGGCTTGCCCTGCCCGAATATCTTCTGCGGCGGCGTCAACGCCCACGGCCGTTTCGAATACCTGCCTGTGGAATCCCTGGCCAAGTGCAGCGAAACCGTGGTGGAAATCGCAAAAAGAGCCTACACGTTAAAGAAATAAATAAAAAGACTTGTTGTCGTTACTGATTTTCGTCAAACGACAACAAGTCTTTTTTGTAGAAAAGGTTGTTGAATTGTTTCTGGCAATTCTTGTTATTTCACAGGATAGGATCCATCCCAGACAATAGAACGATAGCTTTCTGGATCCGTATCTCCTTCCGTGGAGAAGCACAGGATGCGGGAATCTGCATTCAGTCCTAAAGCCTGTTTCTGGTCAGCCAGGACGGGATTCGTCAGGACTTCATAGAGATACCCCAGACCTACGGCTCCGGATTCCCCGGAAACTACCCGTCTGTCCGAGCCACAAGGATTGCCTAGGACTCTCATGCCTTGCGCGGTATAAGAGTCAGGGCAGGAAGCAAATGCGTCAATGTGGCTGCGCAGGATGTCCCAGCCGATACTGCAGGGTTCACCCACACTGAGACCTGCCATAATCGTGCAAATATCCCCTGTCAGGATATGCAGCATGCCATCCGCTGCTTCTGCCGTTACCCGGACACAGTCAGAGTTGCCGGCTTCCACCGTGACCATGCAGGGCTTTTTGTCCTGCATCACGTTAGCGAAGAAACCTATGACGGAGCCGGCCAAAGAACCGGCACCAGTCTGGATAAAGATATGGGTAGGACGCTGATCCGTCGGAATGGCTTCCCAGACCTCCAGGGACATGGTCAGATAACCCTGCATACACAGCAGGGGGAAGTCCAGATAATCCGGCCGGATGGTCGTATCCTGGCATAGCAGCCAATTGTTTTCCTCAGCCGCCTGGCTGGCCATACGGGCTGTATCGTCGAAATACACATCTGTTACATGGACTGTACCGCCTAGGTTTTCAATAGCTTTGATTCTGGCCTGCGTAGTCCCTTTGGGCATATAGATATCCACCGGGAGCCCTAACAGGCCGGAAATCCAGGCAATGCCCCGGCCATGATTGCCGTCCGTAGCTGTAACGATATGCATTCCTTGCAGGTTCTGCCGGACTAAGTCCTTCAACTGGGCAAACGTCAGGGTATCCAGTTCTTTGCCTAGGAGTTTAGCCAGGCTGGAGCAGACACCATAGCTTCCGCCCAGGGACTTGAAAGCATTCAGGCCAAACCGGGTGCTTTCGTCCTTAATCCAGATCTTTTGTACTCCCAGTTTATCTGCTAGAGAATCTAGGCTGACCAATGCTGTGGGATTATATCCGGGCAGCTGTTCATGAAATTTTCTGGTTTGGAGTGCTTTGTCATAGCTCAGCTTCTCCGTATATTCACTGTGAACTCCAAGTTCTTTGTTTTTCGTAAAACGAGCTTTTTCCATTTTTCTATCCTTTCTAAAAACCTGTCCAGAACATTCTTTCTGCAGAAAGAAATAGCATTTTATTGATTAGATATTGCATATTACATATTACACTGCAAACACATTATAGTCCATACTCGACTTTTTGACAAGTGCATATTGCATATTTTCTATCGTCCTTTTATTTTCCTTACAATTTTTAACAATCGTTATGTTTGCATTTGCATATCACTTTTTGTTCATGCTATTATATGCAATATAGAACATGAAAAGGAGACGTGTGGATATGCCCATCCCTGTGAAAGAAAAGGAAAAAGAAAATATCCCTTCTGCAAAACAGCGGGTCTATCAGGGGATTATAGATTGGATTATAGACGGTACACTGCAGGCTGGCGAAAAACTGAACGAGGTTCAGCTGGCTGAATATTTTTCTGTCAGTCGAACACCAGTGCACGAAGCCCTGCTGCTGCTGGCTGAGCAGAATATGGTAGATATTTATCCCTCCCGTGGCAGCTTTGTAAAAAAAATGAGTGTGGCAGAAGGGGACCAGCTATACGAAGCTCTGGCTGCAATCAACAGCTGTATTGTACGCCTGGCCTGCAGGCGGTGGCAGGAAAAAGACTTGGCAGAGCTGGAGAAGATAAATGGGGAAGCAGCTTTGGCTCTTGCCAACGAGCAGTATGCAGCTTTCCTGCGTCTGGATCAGAAATTCCATACGTATCTGGCAAAAATTGCGGCTAATATGTATCTGGAACAGGATTACCAGCAGCTGCATCTGATATCCCTGCGGTATGAATATCTGGTAGTCCATGAAAATCCTGAAAGGATTACTTCCATCCAACAACATAGGGCAATTATAGAAGCTATCCGGGAAAGAGACGAAGCTAGGGCTGTCAGCCTGGTGGAGGAAAATTTTACGGGCATCTACAACGAAAAACTCCGGAAGTTGCTGTAAACACTTTCCCGGACTATTGGCCAGAAATCAGGAAGTAGAGTATTTATCCTGAGTCATAAGTTAAAGGAACTGAGCTGTGAAAATTTATTTTTCACAGCTCAGTTTTTTGTTGACAAATTTCTATATTAGTTTTAATATAGAACCAATAAAATTACATATTGCATATTACACACCGCATATCACTCGTAAAACCTATGTTAAAAATTTAAGGAGGTGGCAGAATGAACAAATACGATTCTGCCAGAAACGATTTTATGAAATCTCATAAAGAGGAAGTGGCATAAAAATGGAAAAGAAACAGGAAATTAAGATTCCTCATACAATGGCGATTATGTTCACCGTGATGTTTATTATGGCTGTTATGACCTATATTATTCCATCCGGTGTGTATGATCGGACTGTAAATGAGATCGGGAAGAAAGTCATTGATCCCAATTCCTTCCATATTGTAAAACATACTCCGGTAACTATCATGCAGTTCCTAAGTGCGATTCCTGATGGCTTTGTGGCTGCCGGATCTGTTGTAGGAATTTGTCTGTTCCCTGGTGGTTCTATCAACGTTCTGCGTAAAATCGGAATTATTGATGCAGCCATTGAAGCGTTAGCTAGGAAGGTGGAAGGAAAAGGAATCATTGTGATTCCCATCCTTATGTTTATTTTCGCTTTAATCGATTGCTTTATCGGTACTCCGGAGCTTTGTGTGGTTTATTTACCAATTGTGATGCCGCTGATGTTCCGCTTAGGCTTTGACTCTATTACTGCTATGGCGACCGTTGTACTGGGGTCTTCCGTAGGCTTTACTGCTGGCATTGCCAATCCTTTTACCATCGTTATTGCTCAGAAATTGTGTGAGCTGCCCTTGTATTCCGGATGGCAATTCAGGCTTCTGACGTTTTTTACCTTTTACCTGATCGGTGTGCTCTATATTATTCGGTACGGTAGGAAAGTTTTAGCGCATCCGGAACTATCCCCTATGTATGAAACAGATTCCCTTAAGAGAGAACAGTATAAAGAAGAAAAAAGAGCAGACGGGACATTAAGTACCCGCCAAACCATTGCCGGCCTCTGGACAGTCAGCCTCTTTGTCATCATGTTATATGGAACCCTGAAGTTTGGCTGGGATTGTCCCCAGATGAGCGGCATCTTCATTGCCATCGGCGTGGGGTCAGGTTTGATCTGCGGTATGGAAACCAGGAAGATTTGTGTTGACTTTGCAGATGGCTGTAAAGAATGCATAATGGGTGCGCTCTTTGTTGCTATGAGCCGGGGCGTTTCCATCCTTCTTGCGGAAGGCAAGATTATTGATACCATCGTCTATGGTTGTTCTAATCTGCTGATAAAATTCCCTGCCCAAGTTGTCATCATAGGAATTTTTATAGTTGTCACGATTCTGAACTTCTTCATCGGTTCCGGCAGTGGCAAAGCAGTTATGTTGTTTCCGATTTTATCCCCCTTGGCAGATGTTTGCAAAATTACGAGACAGACAGCTATCCTGTCCTATCAATTCGGGGATGGCATTACGAATATGCTCTGGCCTACCGGTGGTACTCAGGCAGCCTGTCTGGGTATCAGCGGAATCCCTTGGAACAAGTGGGCAAAATTCTACTTACCGTTAGCTATTACCTGGAGCCTTGTCAGCTGTGTGTTCCTGGTGATTGCTCAGGCAATCCATCTTGGACCTTTCTAAAAAAGCGTTTGATCGATCATAATGAAAGAGGAGGAATTATAATGAAAACGATTCAGGAATTTGTGGCAGAATTTGCACCTCATGCTGTAGAAATCCGGCACGAGATCCATGCAAACCCGGAACATGGTCTTGAAGAATACAAAACCACGGAATTGATTAAGAAGGAACTGGCTGATTATGGTATAGAGATTCAGGAATTGCCAGACTTGAAGACCGGCTGTACGGCAGTAATTTACGGTGGTCAACCAGGAAAGACCCTTGGCCTTCGGGAAGATATTGATGCTCTGGTCATGAAGGAAATCACAGGCCTGCCTTTTGCTAGTACGAATGGCTGTGCCCATGCCTGCGGCCATGACATGCATACGTCTATATTGCTGCTGACCGCAAGAGTGTTGCAGCAAATACGGGGACAATTAAAAGGCAATGTAAGATTATTCTTCCAGCCCTCTGAAGAAGAGAATGGTGGGGCAAGATTCGCTTTGAAAGCGGGTATGGCCGATGTGGAGCCTAAAGCAGAAGCCGCAATCGGGCTCCACTGTGATCCTGGTTATGAAGTGGGCACGATTGCCGTCAGAGCCGGGGCAACGGATGCCTCTGAGGACGACATGGTCATAGAGATTAGCGGTCGAGCCGGCCATGCGGCCCATCCGGAACAGTTTATAGATCCGATTGCTTGTGCAGCTTATCTGATTACTCAGTTGCAGACTACCATCTCCCGGGAGAACAATCCTCTTTACCCTGCTGTGTTGACGTTTGGAGCCATTAATGGGGGGACTGTCATGAACGCTGTGCCAGATTCTGTGAAAATACTTGGTACGTTGCGCTGCACAAACGAGGAAAGCCGGGAACTACTTGTCAATGCAATTCGCAGAATCACCAAAGACTGCTGCGATGCCATGCGCTGCACTGCCAAGGTACATCTGAATACGGATGAAGGAGTCCGCGCTCTGATCAACGACCCGGATCTGGCAGGGAAAATCACCGCTGCAGCCGGAAAAATCCTTGGGAAGGACAAAGTCAAAAACGTTCCTCTGCCATCCATGGGCAGCGAGGATTTTTCAGAATTCGGCAGATACTTCCCTGTTGCCCAGTTCCGGCTTGGTACGGCCAATAAACAGGATGCAAGAACCCGCATTGGTCTCCACAATCCCAGCAACATCTTTGATGAAAACGCCATTGCTGTGGGTGCCTCTGTCATGGCACAATTTGTGGTGGACTATCTGAAATAAATAAGACACCTAGTTGTTGTCTGGCCAGTAACATGTCCATTTGGCAAAAATCAGTGACAAAATAAAGTCGTAAAAATTTGGAGCTGTGAAAAAACAACCCCTTTAAAAGAAAAGGACTTCCGTTCAAAAAATGA
>OMUE01000184.1 GCA_900314165.1 uncultured Acidaminococcus sp. | reverse complement strand
GGGAAGTTATTACAGCCGTCAGGCCGAAGGCAACCGGACCCGGTATTCCCGGATTCTGGCTCCGCGGGGCATTATTTACGACTGCAACGGGGAAGAACTGGCTAATAACAAACCAGGCTTCATGATTTCCCTGGTGCGGCGCAGTGACAGCTATAGCGAAGAGACCCTGGAGCGTCTTTCCACAATCCTGAAGATCCCTCTCGTGAAGATCAAGGAGACCGTGAAGCAGGAGGCTGGAGGAGCGGAGCCCATCCGTGTTGTCCGCAATGCTACACCGGACCAGGTGGCAAAGGTGGAGGAAAACCTGCGGTATCTGCCGGGAGTCATGCTGGAAGTGCAGCCCGTGCGCAATTATCCTAATAAGGAATTGGCTGTCCATGCCTTGGGCTATGTAGGGGAAATCAGCGATTACGAAATCTCCCATGGAGCCTACAGCAATCTGAAGGCCGGGGATATTATCGGTAAGTTCGGCCTGGAAGATTATTACGACGATGCTCTTCGGGGCGAAGACGGCAGTTACCGGGAAGAAGTGGACGTAGCCGGCCGTGTGGTACAGGTCATGGATAAGGTGGACCCGAAGCCGGGTCAGGGCCTGGTGCTTACCATAGATGCCAAGCTGCAGCGGATTACGGAAGCCGCTGTGGACCGGCAGCTGCGGGCCATCCATGCCCGGGGCTGTGCTGTGGTCGTACTGGATCCTAACAACGGGGAAGTGAAGGCCCTGGTGTCCCGGCCCGGTTTCGACCCCAACTGGTTCGTCAACGGCATCAGCGAAAAGAACTGGAAATACCTGAACACAGATCCGTTCCATCCTATGACGGATAAAGCCATCAGCGGCGAATATCCTCCCGGTTCTACGTTCAAAATCGTGACCGGTTCAGCGGCTCTGGAAGAAAAGAAAGTTACTCCCGATGAACTGATTTACGACTCCGGTCGTCACTGGCTGGTGGATATGAGGAACGCCGGCGGGGAGGCTTTGGGCTATATCAACTTCAAACGGGCTCTGTCCGCTTCCGATAACGTGTATTTCTACGAAATGGGCAACCGGCTGGGCATAGACCTGCTGGACAAGTATGCCAAAGATTTCGGCTTCGGCCAGCGTACGGGCATTGACCTGGACGGGGAAGCCCAGGGCCTTATCGCTACGCCGGAGTACAAGATGAAGGTGTTTGATGACGACTGGTATCTGGGGGATACGTTCAATACGGCCATCGGCCAGGGCTTTACGCTGGCTTCGCCCATCCAAGTGGCTGAGATGATGGCTGCTGTAGCAACGGACGGCAAGCGGTACAAACCCCATCTGGTTACAAAGATTATCAATGACGACGGCAGCGTGGCCAAGGCCTTTGAGCCGGAAGAAGAAGGCAGCCTGCCTATTTCTGAAGCTACGCTGAAATTAGTCCAGGAAGGCCTGGAAGCAGTAACAGAAGAGGGGGGCACGGCTTCCTCCCTGAAGAATCTGCCCGTGGCTGTGGCCGGCAAGACCGGTACGGCAGAAAACCCTCATGGTCCAGAACACGGCTGGTTTGTAGCCTATGCCCCTGCCAAGAATCCTCAGCTGGTCGTGGTCTGCATCGTGGAACAGGGCACTTATGGCTCTGTGTCCGCCGTGCCTATCGTCAAGGATATCCTGGAATATGCGTTTACGGATCCTGTGGGCCGGCGGGCTGCGGCCATCCGAAAAGCCCAGGAAAATGCTAAGAAAGCAAAGAATGCAAAGAGGAGTCGGTAATGCGTCTGCAGATAAGAAAATTTTTGCGAAAATTGGATATGCCTTTGCTTGCCAGCGTACTTATGCTGATCTTCATAGGGGTCATCCTGATCGCTAGTGCTACCCATGCCAATATGCCGGGGCCGAGACGGTATAACTTCGTCATCCGTCAGCTGAGCTTTGCCGGAGTGAATCTGGTGCTGGGTTTCTTCCTTATGCGCTTTGATTACCGGTTCCTGAAACAGCTGGCGCGGCCTTTGTATATCTTCAATATCCTCATGCTGCTGGGCGTTATGTTCTTTGGTAAAAGCGCCTTGGGAGCTCAACGGTGGCTGCAGATCGGGCCCATCAGCATCCAGCCCAGCGAATTTTCCAAAGCCATCATGATTATCGGGCTATCCTCCTTCGTGGACGACCGGCTGCCCATCCTGACGGACTTCCGCAGCTGGCTGCCCGTATTTGGGTACGTATTGCTGCCGTTCCTGTTCGTCATGAAGCAGCCGGACTTGGGCACGTCCCTGGTATTCATGGCCATCCTGCTGGGCACCATGATTGCCTGCGGCTTCCGGGTCCGCTATTTCCTGATTATGGGTGGCCTGGGGCTGGCTTCGGCACCACTGGTTTGGAAATTGCTGCACGAATACCAGCGGAACCGGATCCGGGTCTTCCTGAATCCCGGGCTGGAGCCCTATGGCAGCGGCTATCACGTGATCCAGTCCATGATTGCCATCGGTTCCGGCTTGTTCACAGGTAAGGGCCTGTTTGCAGGGACCCAGAGCCAGCTGAACTTCCTGCCGGAAAACCATACGGACTTTATCTTCGCCGTAGCCGGAGAGGAATTCGGCTTCATCGGCGTTACCTTCATCCTGCTGCTGTATGCCATCGTAATCTATCGGGGCCTGTCCATCGCCATCCATGCAACGGATGACTTTGGCACCTTGCTGGCTGTGGGCATTGTGTCCATGTTCCTGTTCCATATCCTGGTCAATGTGGGTATGACCAGCGGAATCATGCCTGTTACAGGTGTGCCTCTGCCGTTTATGAGCTATGGGGTCAGCTCCCTGACTACGAATATGCTTATGGTGGCCCTGCTGGAAAATATCCATGTCCATCACCAAAGACTGCGTTTTCGCTAAGGAGTACCTATGAGAAAAGAATTTCCCATCGATATATTGAGTTCTGTAGAAAAACCTGCCCGCTATACGGGAATGGAGTTCGGCAGCATCGTGAAGCCAGAGCAGGATGTGGACATTACGTTCTGCCTGGCCTTTCCCGACGTGTATGAAATCGGCATGAGCTATCTGGGCTTCAAGATCCTGTACGCCTGCCTGAACGAACTGAAGGGTGTCCAGGCAGAACGGGCTTTTGCGCCCTGGGTGGATATGGAAGAAAAGATGCGGGAACGCAAACTTCCCCTGTCCTCTTTGGAAAATACCCGGCCTTTGAAGGAATTCGATTTGGTGGGCTTTACGCTGCTTTATGAAATGTCCTATTCCAACATCCTGAACATGCTGGATATGGGCGGTGTGCCTATCTGGGCCAAGGATCGGACGGACGAGGATCCCTTTGTGTGTGCCGGGGGCTGCTGTGTGTTCAATTGCGAACCTCTGGCAGACTTTCTGGATTTCTGCATGCTGGGGGACGGAGAAAAAATCATCCAGGAAGTAACGGTTCTGTATCAGGCCTGGAAAAAAGAAGGAAAACCGGGAGGACGGTTGGAATTCCTGCGGCGGGTGTCTAAAATCCAGGGAATCTACGTACCTTCCTTCTATAAAATAGACTATAACCAGGACGGAACCATTGCCGGGAAGACTCCTTTGGAGCCTACGGCTCCGGTCGTGATTTACAAGCGGGTGGAACAGGACCTGGACAGCCTGGCTTTTCCAACGAACCCCATCGTGCCCTACGGGGATACGGTTCACGACCGGATTATGCTGGAACTGTTCCGGGGCTGCAGCCGGGGCTGCCGCTTCTGCAATGCGGGCATGATCTACCGGCCCATCCGGGAGCGGAAACAGGAAACTGTCATGGAGCTGGCCAAAAAGCTGGTGCCGGCTACGGGGTATAATGAAATCTCCCTGTTCTCCCTGAGTACGGCCGATTACTCCTGTCTGGAGCCTCTGGTAAAAGAACTCTTGGAGACCTTCAAAAAGGACCGGGTCAGCGTTTCCCTGCCCAGCCTGCGTATCGACAGCTTCTCCGTAAAGCTGGCCCAGGAAGTGCAGGCGGTCCGGAAAAGCGGCCTGACCTTTGCTCCGGAAGCGGGCAGCCAACGCATGCGGGATGTAATCAACAAAGGGGTTACGGAAGAAGACCTGATGAACGCTGTTGGGGCGGCCTTTGAAAACGGCTGGTCCACAGTGAAATTGTACTTTATGATCGGCTTGCCTACGGAAACGGACGAGGACGTACTGGCCATTGCCAAGCTGGCTCAGATGGTCCAGTGGAAGTACAAGCAGGTAACAGGTCATTTTGGGGCAAAAGTGACGGTCAGCGTCTCCAACTTCGTGCCGAAACCTTACACTCCTTTCCAATGGGTGGGACAGAACACGAAGGCAGAATTTGACCGGAAGCATATGCTGCTGAAGAGAGCTTTTATGGGCCTGAAAAATATCCACTACCAATATCATGATTCCGATACCAGCCGCATGGAAGGCGTACTGGCACGGGGGGATCGGCGGCTCAGCAAGGCTATCTATACGGCCTGGCAGAGAGGGGCCAAGTTTGACAGCTGGAGCGAATTCTTTGACTTTGACCGTTGGAAAAAGGCCATAGAGGATTGCGGCCTTACCATGGAATTCTATAACAGCCGGGAACGGGGTGCCGACGAAATCTTTCCTTGGGAACATACCAGCTGCGGGGTGGACCGCCGGTTCCTGTGGCATGAGTACGAAAAAGCCCAGGCAGCAGCCCTGACTCACGACTGCCGGCGCAGTACCTGTACAGGCTGCGGGGTATGCCCGAATCTGGGCGTCAAGATCATAGACTGGAAGGAGAAGGGCCATGAAGCTGAGAGTACAACTGACTAAGGAACCCGGCATCCGGTTCATCTCCCATCTGGAATACCAGAAAAGTATAGAGAAGGCCATCCGTCGTGCGGGCCTGCCCGTAGCCTATTCTGAGGGCTTCAATCCTCACCTGCGGTTTTCGTTAGCTTCTGCTCTCAGCGTAGGGGTTACGAGCCGGTGTGAATTTGCAGAAATCAAACTGACGGAGGAGCGGCCCCTGGAAGAGCTGCTGGACAAACTGAACCGGGCCCTGCCCATGGGCATCCGGGTCATCACAGGGGACCTGGCAGACGACAAAGCTCCTAAGCTCATGGCTTCTGCCCAAGGCGCCAGCTATGTAGTCTATGTGCCCTGCAGCGAGGATCCGACAGCACAGCTTGCTGCCTTTAATGAAGCGGCAGAAGTGCTGTACACGAAGACCCACAGCAAGGCTAAGAAGAAACCGAAACCCATCAATGTGAAATTCTACGTACCTCAGGTAGAGGGCACCTGGCATGAGGGGCAGCTGACCCTGACCTTTGATGTGGTCATTACCCCTACGGGCAGCATGAAGGCTTCGGAACTCTTGACGGTACTGCAGGACCAGTTTGGCGTGCCCCTGGATTTTCCTCTGGCGGATATCCGCCGGGTGGACCTGTACGGCCGGGATGAGCAGGGCCGGAAATGCCCTCTCATTGGCAAACCATAAGGGGGCCGGCATGAATACGATTTACGTAAGCGTGCGGCCGGAAGAAACCCGCATGGGTCAGGTAGAAGACGGACGGCTGCGGGATTATGCCGTAGAGCGGCGCAGTGCGGACAACCTTGTAGGCAATGTGTACCGGGGACGAGTCAGCAATGTGGTGCCCGGCATCCAGGCGGCCTTTGTGGATCTGAACACGGGCAAAAATGGCTTCCTGACCTTAAAGAAAGACGAAAAGCTCAGCGAGGGCCAGATGGTCCTGGTGCAGGTAGTTAAAGACGCCCGGGGCAGTAAAGGACCGGCCATTACCCGCAATATCACGTTGCCGGGCCGGTACGTAGTACTGGAACCCTTTGGCAGCCGGATCTCCCTGTCCAAAAAGATTGGCTGCAAGACGAAGCGCAACCAGCTGCGGGGTTGGGCTCTCCGTCAGCTGCCACCGGATATGGGGCTGGTGATCCGCACGGCTGCGGCTAGTGCGGAAGAGGCAGAAATCCAGGCTGACCTGGACCAGCTGCTGCATAATTGGGATATCCTGCAAAAGCGCAGTAAAGTAGGACGGGGTCCCCAGCTGCTGTATCGGGAGCTGGACCTGTCCATCCGCATGATCCGGGATTATGTGACGGATGCTGTGCAGAAAATTATCGTTGACGAAGAAAATACATTCCATACGGTCACCAATCTGTTGAAGGAAATGAGCCTGCCCCAGATTCAGGTAAAGCTGTATACGGGGAAGGATGATCTGTTTTCTAATTACCATTTGGATGAAGAAATAGAAAGTATGTCCGACCGGATTGTCTGGCTGCCCGGCGGAGGCTATCTGGTATTTGACTACACGGAAGCTATGACGGTTATCGATGTGAACAGCGGTAAATTCAGCGCCGGGGAAGACCGGGACGCTACCAGCATGGCCATAAACCGGGAGGCTGCCGTAGAGATTGCCCGTCAGCTGCGGCTGCGGGATATTGGCGGCATCATCGTGGCGGACTTTATCGATATGAACTCCGAAGAGGAACAAAAGGAAATCCTCCAGCTGTTGAAGCAGGAATTTTCTTCTGATAAAATGAAACCAAAGGTCATGGATATTACCCAACTGAACCTGGTGGAAATGACCCGCATGAAGGCCCGGAAGAATCTGGCCAGCGTGCTGTACACAACCTGTCCCATGTGCCGGGGCAGCGGCCGGGTAGAATCACCGGAAACTGTGTATGTGGAAATCCGGCGCCGGCTGCGCAGCCTGTTTGCAGAAGGCTCCATGACCCACCAGCTGCTCATTACCGTACACCCCATGGTGTACAGCTGGCTTATGGAGCAGGGTGTCCGGGAAATGGAACGGGAATTCAATTGTACGATCAAATGCGCAAGTGATGCAGCATTAGATATGGGAGTCTTTACAATATTGGCAGCGGATCACTGACAGGAGGTGGCAGGGCATGAAACTGGAATTACCTTCTTATGTAGAAAAAGTATTGGACTTATTGCAGCACAATGGCTTCGAGGCTTATGTGGTAGGGGGTGCCGTCAGGGACCTGCTGCTGGGCCGTGTTCCCGATGATTACGACGTGGTAACCAATGCCCGGCCCGACGAAATCAAACTGGTGGCAGAACAGGCCGGCATCCCTGTGGTCAGTGAGCTGGGCCAGAATTTCGGCGTGGTCATCCTGCTGGTGGAAAAGCACGGGGTGGAAGTGGCGGCCTACCGCAATGAAGCCTATGGCAGCGAGGACGCCCACAGGCCGGCAGAGGTCTGGTATTGTGAAACCCTGGAAGAGGACCTGGGCCGGCGGGATTTTACCATCAATGCTTTGGCTGTAGATAAAGAAGGCAATATTACGGACTGCTACGATGGCCTCAGTGACCTGCGGGGCCGGGTGCTGCGGACCGTGGGCAATGCGGACAAGCGCTTTGAAGAAGACGCCCTGCGCATGTTCCGGGCCTGCCGCTTTACGGCTCAATTAGGCTTTACACCGGATCCCCGGATTGCCCAGGCTATCCATAATAATCTGGCACGTGTGGAAGGCCTGTCCCTGGAACGGGTGCGCACAGAACTAAACAAGCTGCTCATGGGTGCTTATGCCGGGGAAGGGATGGATCTGATGGTCCGTACAGGTCTGGCAGGGGAATCCTGCCGGATCCGGAAGAATGGAAAATTTGTAAAGGTACCTATCCTGCCGGAGCTGCTGGATCTGGTGGATGTACCTCAGAATCCTGCCTTCCATCCCTACGATGTGTGGCAGCATACAGCTGTGGCACTGGATAAAGGGGACAGAAGCCTGGAAGCCGGCTGGGGCATCTTGCTCCACGATATTGCCAAGGGCCGGGAAGGAGTCCGGAGCGTCAATAAGGAGGGCCAGCCCGCAGATCACGGCCACGAAGTCGTAGGGGCTGCTATGGCCCGGAATATCCTGGAACGGCTGCACATGCCCAGAGAACTGGTGGAACGGGTCAGCTGGCTGGTACGCAGCCATATGCGCTATGGCTTCCTCAGCAGCCAGGATGATGATAAAACCTGGCATTGGCTTAGGCAGGAAGCCCGCAGTGGCCAGTTCCGGCTCAATAAGGACATGGCAGAAGCCTTCAAGCAGCTGACGGCTGTGTGCATTGCGGACGTAGCGGCTACCAATGCGGACCATACGGACATCATCCACGCCCAGATGTACGGGAAACGGCTGGTAAAGATGGCCTATCTAATGCCCGTGCATACCTCGGATTTGGATTTTTCCGGCAGAGATGCACTGGAGGCAGGGGCAAGGCCGGAGCAGCTGAAGGCTTTGATGCCGAACCTGTTGGGAAGGGTCCAGGACGGTAAATTGCGGAACGACCCGGAAGAACTGGAACAGGCTGCGAAGAAATGGCTGAAGAGACAGGCGGGAAACTCCGAACGATAAGAAAAATATTAAAAAGCGAAAAAGCACTGGCCTTTCCAAATAAAGGCTGGTGCTTTTTTTCGGACAAAAGGCAAAACAGCTGTAATGCTTGTAACAGTCGGGATTAATCAGAAATATTTATCAGAAAACAGTGACAATTTAAAAAAGAAGATAAATTAGCTGTGACTTATGTTAAAATTTTTTTTTATTTGTGCTATAATAAAAAAGTACATTGAGGAGTATTCATAACCGGAAGACAGATTAAAAAAATACTCACAAAGGGGGATGGTTATTTCTTTTAAG
>OMUE01000156.1 GCA_900314165.1 uncultured Acidaminococcus sp. | reverse complement strand
AAAAATCTAAAAAAGGGGAAATCATCATGAAACTGAAAAAAATGCTTGCCATTGCTATGACGGCCTGCCTGTGCTTCGGCCTGGCCGGATGCGGGACTTCTACGAAGAAAGAAGCGGCAAAACCCAAAGCTGCTGCTAACAATGAAAAGAAGGTCGTTGTCTATATGCCTTCTCCTGCAGGTCTGGCTAAGAAATTGGCAGCCGGTTTCGAAAAGAAGACGGACATCAAGGTGGAGACCTTCCAGGGCACAACCGGTGAAATCCTGGCCCGCTTGGAAACGGAAAAGAACAATCCTACGGCTGACGTGGTCATCCTGGCCTCCTGGTCCGATGGCCTGGGACTGAAGAAAAAGGGCGTCCTGGCCGGCTACAAGCCTGCCGGTGCGGACAAAATGGTAAAAGAATGGCTGGACAAGGACACCCAGCTGGTAGGCTACAGCGCCTCTGCCGTAGGCGTCATCTACAATACGAAGCAATTCCAGAAGCTGAATGCGGACTGGAGTGAGCTGGCCGATGCCAAATATCAGGGCAAACTGGCTATTCCGGATCCGGAAAAATCCGGTGCTGCCAAAGATTTCTTAGCAGGCTATGTGAATAAATACGGCTGGAGTGCATTAGAAGGCATGGCCAAGAATGGCATGAAGGTACCCGGTGCCAACAAGGCTGCTCTGGAAGCCGTTACCACCGGTGAAGTGGGCATCCTGGTGGCCGGCGTAGACTACAATGCTTATACCTCTAAGAAAAAAGGCGAACCCATCGATATCTATTATCCGAAATCCGGTACCATCGTGAACCCTCGCCCTGCTATGGTCATGAAGAGCGCTCCTCATGGGGAAAACGCCAAGAAATTCATGGACTATCTGCTTAGCGACGAAGCCCAGAAGCTGGTAGCAGATGCCTACCTGCTGCCCGGCCGCAGCGATGTAAAGGCCAAAGGTACCCAGCTGAAGGACATTCCTCAAATCGCTCCTGTGTGGGATAAGATGATGGAAATCGCTTCTGCCACCGCAAAGAAACTTAACGAACTGTGCAAGAAAAAATAAGAAAGGGTAGGGGATCCTCATGCGATCTTTGACTTCCCGGGGACCGGCGCTTCTGTTAGGGGCGCTTTTGGTCCTTTTGATTGGCTGTCCTTTAGTAGATGTATTCCTGAAGGCCGTCATCATCGATGACCAGTTTGATCTGTCCTATGCCATGGCTACACTGTCCGAACCGGGCAATGCAGCCATGATTACAAATTCCCTGCTGCTGGGCATATTGGTGGTGCTGGTGGCCACGGTTTTTGCCCTGCCCATTGCCTACCTGCTATCCCGCACGGAATTCATGAAATACCGGTTCCTGGACATACTGTTCCTGGTGCCTTTTATGACACCGCCCTATATTGCGTCCATGGGTTGGATCCTGTTCATGCAGAAACGGGGCCTGTTTGCCCAGTTGTTCCCTATGTTTCCGGATGGCGTACCCGGGTTCTTCACTTTGGGGGGCCTGGTACTGGTCATGAGCCTGCACATTTTTCCTTTTATGATGGTGCTCATGAAGAACGCTATGCTGCGGATTCCGACATCTCTGGAAGAAGCGGCGGCAGTAACGGGGGCGGACTTTGGCACCCGGCTGCGGAAAATCTTCCTGCCCCTGGTCACAGGGAATTACGCTATCGGGGCCCTGTTAGTCTTTGTGAAGACTATATCCGAATACGGTACGCCCTATACTCTGGGCCGGCGCATCGGATTCGACGTGTTTACCACGGATATCCATCGCTATGCCACCATTGCGCCCATCTCCTTCGGCAAGGCTGCCGTGCTGGCCTCAGTGCTGGTAGGTATCTGCCTGCTGTTATGGCTGGTGCAGAACCTGATTACCCTGCATCATACCTACGCTCTTGTAGGGGGTAAAGGCAGCCGGAAAAAGCTGCAGCAGCTGAGCCATGTGGGCAGAGTCGCAGGCTGGTCGTACATTCTGGGCATCTTCTTCCTGGCTGTGGGCATTCCGTATTTTTCCGTCATCAGCACCAGCCTGATCAAGCTGCGGGGCTACGGCCTGGCAGCGGGCAATTTTACGCTGATGCATTATCAGGAACTATTGACGGAAAGTGACGGGGCCCTCCACGCCATCGGCAATTCCTTTTTCATCGCCATTGCAGCAGCTACCATTTGTGCCCTTTTAGGTACGCTGGTGGTGCTGGCCGTCCGGGCTATCCGGCACCGTGCAGGCAAAGCTTTGGAAGCCCTGAGCCTGCTGCCGGAAATGCTGCCGGGCATCGTCCTGGTCATCGGCCTTATGCTGTTCTGGAACGATATTTATGACCTGCTGCCTTTGTATAATACCCGAGGCATCCTGGTGCTGGCCTATGTGGTGCTGTTTTTGCCCTATACGGTGCAGTATGTGACCAGTGCCTACACCCAGATTAACGAAAACCTTCTGAACGCCGGCCGGGTCTTCGGCGGCAGTTCCGGCTACGTGTTCCGCCGCATTACGGCACCTCTCCTTATGCGGGGTATTGCAGCTGGCTGGATGATGACGTTCATTATCGCCGCCCGGGAACTGGTGGCTCCCAGCCTGATGGCGCCGCCGGACACCCTTGTGATCTCTACATTCATCACCCGGGAATTTGAACAGGGCAGCGTATCCCTGGGCATGGCCATGGCCGTCCTGTGCATCGCCCTGACCACCGGGGCCTTGCTGGGACTCAATGGGTTTCTGGGAAGGCTTAAGAAATAGTGAAGAGGCGCCTGCGGCAGGAAGCTGAAGCAAAAGATGATAGATGATAGATGATAGAACCTGTTGTCGGTGGTTAGAACTCTGCTTGTCGGAAGGCTCGTGTTTTAAGTCCGCCCTTTTCAAGGGCGGGGGACCGTTGCTCTTGCAACGGTGGTGGGTTCACCTAAAAATCTATCATCTATCATCTATCATCTATCTTCTATCTTCTCTCCTATTTTTTCTCTCCCTGTGTTAAAATAACTATGTATTACTAACTCAGAATGGAGAGTGCCATGCGGAAATATACGAAGATCACCATTACGAAAAAAGGAGAGCGGGCAGCCCGGGGCGGACACCCCTGGGTGTTTTCTGACGAAGTCCTGAACGTGGATGGCGCCTATGAAAACGGGGACCTGGTGGATGTGGTCAGCGAAAAGGGCAAGTACATCGGTACGGGCTTTATCAACGACCATTCCAAGATCCGGATCCGCCTGTTGTCCATGAACGCCAACGACACCTTTGACGAAGCCTTCTTCGCCCGCCGCCTGCAATATGCGGTGGACTACCGGAAGACCGTCATGCCCGGTGACGACTTCAAATGCTGTCGGCTGATTTTCGGGGAAGCGGATGGCTTTCCCGGCCTGACCGTGGACCGTTTTGATAAGGTCCTGGTGGCTCAGGTGCTGAGCCTGGGCATAGAGCTGCGCAAAGACATGATCTTCCGCCAGCTGCTGCAGATCCTGCGGGCAATGGGGGAAGAGGTGCTGGGCGTCTACGAGCGCAACGATGTGAAAATCCGGGAATTGGAGGGCCTGACGGAAGGCCAAAGCATTGCCTCCATTGAAGGCAGCACCCTGACAGAAAGGGATTTGAAGCCTATCATCGTGGAAAACGGCCTGAAGTATACGGTGGACGTGGTAAACGGCCAGAAGACCGGTTACTTCCTGGACCAGAAATACAACCGGCTGGCCATCCAGAAGATCGCCAAAGGTCGGCACGTGCTGGACTGCTTTACCCATACGGGACCCTTTGCCATGAATGCGGCCAAAGGAGGTGCGGCTTCTGTTACAGCCGTGGACATTTCCGGAGAAGCTTTGGCCCGGGCCAGAGAGAACTTCACCTTGAACGGCTACGAGAAGAAAATCCAGACCGTGGAAGCGGACGTGTTCAATTACCTGACGGAGCTGGAAGACAAGAAGCAGCATCCTTATGATTTCATCATCCTGGATCCTCCGGCGTTTACAAAATCCAGCCATACGGTAAAGAGTGCATTCCGTGGCTATAAGGAAATCAACCTGAAGGCCATGAAGCTGCTGCCAAGAGGTGGTTATCTGGCCACCTGTTCCTGCTCCCACTTCATGCGGGAAGACCTGTTCGTTCAGATGCTGAAGGAAGCCAGCCTCGATGCGGCCGTAAGCCTGCGGCAGGTGGAAGCCCGGCAACAGGGTCCGGACCATCCCATCCTGTATAATGTACCGGAAACAGATTACCTGAAGTTTTATATCTTCCAGGTCGTATAAAGAGAGAGGTGCCATTATGAAAAAGAAGATTGCCAGACTCATCGGGGTGTTTGCTTTATTAGGTATGTCCTTAGGCATTATGCCTGCAGCCCAGGCTATGAGTACGGAAGAAAAATATCAGCAATCGAAAGTCATTATCATTGCCACGAAGAATGAAACGGCGTTTTACGCAGAACCGGGCCGGGACAGCCTGACCCTGGGTTTTTATCCCAAAGGAACCATCTTCGTGCCCATAAACCAGACGAGAAACACGGTAGAAGGCAAAGTATACAATCTGGCCATCCGCTTTGACGGAGCTGTTGGCTGGCTGTGCTCTGACGATGTAGCATTATCCAGAAAATAAGACCGGCGCCTGCTGTGCCCGTTGGGCAGTAGAGGGCACGGGGGAGCTAAGGAGGGCTTGGCATGAGCGAAGAAGAGAAGGATTTGCAGCAGGAACTGCAAGGGAAATCAGAAGAAGAAAAACAAGAAATTCTGGAAGAACGTGTGGAAAGTGAACTGACCACCGCCTTAAATTCCAAAGATGAGAAAAAGGTCCGGGAATTGGTGGAAGATTCCCACCCTATAGACCTTGCCCTTGCCCTGGAAGATGCTTCCGACAGCAACATCCTCTTCTTGGCCAGCCTCCTGACGGACGAACAGATGGCGGAAATCATCGAACAGGCCGAGGAAGAGGTTCAGAACCACATTATGCGCCTGTTCGACATGGGGAAGATCCTACACATCTTCCAGTACATGTCCAAGGACGACGTGGTCGATATCCTGGGCGAAATGGCGGCTAACCGGCGGAAAGAGCTGGTCAAGCTCATGAAGACCAGCGACCAGACCGTTATCCGCAACCTGTTGGGCTATAAGGAAAATACGGCCGGCAGTATTATGACCACGGAATATATTTCCATGCGCTATACGCTGACCGTAAGCCAGGCCCTGGAAAAAGTAAAGGAAATCGCTCCGAAGACAGAAGAAATCAACACCCTGTATATCACCAATGAAAAGAAACAGCTCATCGGCACCGTATCCCTCCGGGATTTGCTGGTAGCGAAGAATTACGATACCCTGAAGGATCTGCTGGAAGAAAATGTCATTTCTGTAGAGCCTGAAGTGGATCAGGAAGACGTAGCCCGGCTGGTATCCAAGTATGACTTGCATGCCATCCCCGTGGTCAATAAGCGGAAGGGCATCCTGGGCATCATCACCGTCGACGATATCATCGATGTTATCGAAGAAGAAAACACCGAAGATATGTTGAAATTAGGCGGCGTCAGCAAGGAAGAAGATGTGGACAGCTCCGTATTAGAATCCGTCCACATGCGCCTGCCCTGGCTGCTCATCAACCTGGTGACAGCTTTCCTGGCTTCCAGCGTTGTCTCCCTGTTTGAAGATACCATTTCCCAGGTCGTAGCTCTGGCGGCCTCCATGCCCATTGTAGCCGGCATGGGCGGCAACTCCGGTACCCAAACCCTGGCCGTGGTGGTCCGGGGCATTGCGTTGGGAGATATCAAGCTCCACGGCAACGGCAAACGGATTTTAAAGGGCATCCTTGTTGGGCTCATCAATGGTTTGGTCAACGGCATTATTGCCGGCATCGTCCTCAGCTGGATCAACCACAATGCGGCTCTGGGGGTCATCATCCTCATCGCCATGGTGTGCAATATGATGATTGCAGCTCTGGCCGGCTTCCTGGTGCCCGTCATCCTGAAAGCCATGAACTTCGACCCTGCCATTGCTTCCAGTATCTTCATCACCACCTGTACGGATGTCTGCGGCTTCTTCATCTTCTTAGGCTTAGCCAAGATTGCGCTGCCGTATCTGTTGTGAAAAGTGAAGAGTGAAGAGCGAA
>OMUE01000023.1 GCA_900314165.1 uncultured Acidaminococcus sp. | reverse complement strand
TCTTCAGGGCTCCGCTGGCCGTATTGGTGATGTTCGCAGCCGTGGTGGTCTGATCGCCGGTAATGGTCGTCTTTTGGTCGCCGCCTACAGTCGTGGTTTGGTCGGCCTTATAGTCTTCCGTAACTGCGCCGGTGACGGTTTCCGTCTTCGTGCCGGTCACGGTGTTCTTCTGGTTACCGCCTACGGTGTTTTCCTGATCCCCGGTTACGTCCGTCTTCTGGCTGCCATATTGTTCATTGACTGCACCACTTACGGTTTCGTTCCGGTCTCCTGTAACCGTCGTATCCTGGCCTGCGCTGTAGGTTTCCGTGACTTTGCCGGTCACTTCTTCCGTCTTCGTACCGGTCACCTTATGAGTTTCATTCCCACCTACGGTAGTGGTCAGATTGGACTTATAGTCTTCGGTCACAACGCCGGTAACAGTCTCAGTCTTCGTGCCAGTAACCGTATTGGTCTGGTTGCCACCCACTTTTGTGGTCTGGTTGGCCTTGTAGTCTTCCGTTACGTCTCCGGTGATGGTTTCGCTCTTTGTGCCGGTCACAGTATTCTTCTGGTTACCGCCTACGGTGTTTTCCTGATCCCCGGTTACGTCCGTCTTCTGGCTGCCATATTGTTCATTGACTGCACCACTTACGGTTTCGTTCCGGTCTCCTGTAACCGTCGTATCCTGGCCTGCGCTGTAGGTTTCCGTGACTTTGCCGGTCACTTCTTCCGTCTTCGTACCGGTCACCTTATGAGTTTCATTCCCACCTACGGTAGTGGTCAGATTGGACTTATAGTCTTCGGTCACAGCGCCGGTAACAGTCTCAGTCTTTGTACCGGTCACAGTATTCTTCTGGTTACCGCCCACCTTCGTGGTCTGGTTGCCATCGTAATTTTCCGTTACGTCGCCGGTGACGTTTTCTGTCAGGGTACCTTTTACCGTATTGCTCTGGTTGCCATTAACCAACGTATCCTGATTCTTGGCTACACTGGTCGTCTGGTTAGCTCCGTAGGTTTCGCTCACATCGCCGGTCACGTTTTCCGTCAGGGTGCCTTTTACCGTGTTGGTCTGGTTGCCATCAACTTTAGTATCCTGGTTTCCTTTGACGCTGGTGGATTGGTTAGCCCCATAGGTTTCGCTTACGTTGCCGGTCACGTTTTCTGTCAGGGTGCCGCCCACGGTATTTTCCTGATTCTTCGTAACTTTATTCTTCTGATCGCCGGTTACGCTGGTGGTCTGGTTGCCTCTGTACATTTCGCTGACATCGCCGGTGACGTCTTCCGTCAGCTTGCCTTTGACCGTATTCGTCTGATCCTTGGTCACAATGGTCTTCTGATTGCCGCCGACAGTCGTAGTCTGGTCAGCTTTATAATCTTCCCGTACATTCCCGGTGATGGTTTCGCTCTTCGTGCCGGTCACAGTATTCTTCTGGTTACCGCCTACGGTGTTTTCCTGATCCCCGGTTACGTCCGTCTTCTGGCTGCCATATTGTTCATTGACTGCACCACTTACGGTTTCGTTCCGGTCTCCTGTAACCGTCGTATCCTGGCCTGCGCTGTAGGTTTCCGTGACTTTGCCGGTCACTTCTTCCGTCTTCGTACCGGTCACCTTATGAGTTTCATTCCCACGTACGGTGGTGGTCAGATCCTTACCCACCGTGTTCGTCATGTTTTCCGTGGTGGTGTTTTCAATGCTCTTTGCGGTGTTGGAAATCTTGCCCTGTTCCGCCACTACGGACACATTCGTGGTGCCCTGGGTGATGGTGGTCGTATTGGTGCCATCGGTGATGGTGGACTTCGTTTCCGTCAGGGACTTGGTTTCCGTATTGTTCTTGTTTTTGTCATTCAGATCTTTGATTTCTTCTGTAAAGGAAGTAGCGGTCTGAGTGGCCGTACTCATAGCACCGTCATCTTCGCTTCTGAATTTGACTTCGTCATGAGTATCATCAAAGGTGGAGCTGCTCTTCTCGTCTCCCAGGTTGCCATTCGTACCGTAGTTTACGGAAGTGACCTTACCTCCCTCAATGGTGGTCTTGTTATTGTCCTTGCCAATGGTAATCTGATCAAAGCTCATATTGCCAGCACTCAGGTTCCCTGTAACAGTGAGATTGGTTGCCTGCATCTCAGTAGCAGACACAGTATTACCGGAAATAGTACCGTTTGTAGTCGTGATATCCCCACCGGCAGTAATATTAGTGCCGGCCGTAATCGTAGAGCCAGAAGCAACTGTTTTTCCGCTTAAATCGCCTTTAAACGTGCCATCCTTACCGGATACGTCACCCGTAAAGGTGCCGTCTTTACCGGATATGTCGCCCGTTGTGCTGATGTCACCCAGGGCGGAGAGGCCTTGCATAAACGAAGCATTTCCTGCAACCGTAAGGCCGCCGGTGAACGTGCCGGTACCTGCAGTGATATTGCCATCCTTTGTCACTGTGATAGCGTTCTTTACACCATCAATATTATTGTTGAGGTAATTCAGGTTATCCATATCTGCCGCATTGTGATAATGAACAACGTCATCATTTAGACCTGCCTTGCCACCTTCAAATTCTGCTTCAGCCGCATGTCCCCCCCCCAATGGACAGGGTCGCTGCCACTGCCAGGACGGATAACAGCTTCATGCCTTTGCTGCTGCCCATAGAGTTGCCGGAGCTCTTTGTGTGAGACTTTGCGAATTCCGAGGCTACTACATACATACCCCGTGCTTTGTTCCAAACGACTTTGTAAATCTTGTTCATAGCCACACCCCTTTTATACATGTCTTTCTTTTCTGATGAGTTACTATTAACCCATCGTATCAGATTGAGTATATCGCTTTCTGTTACACTAAAGTGGTGTATGGCCTGAGTGGGCGTTATTTTGGCGCAAGTAGTTTGCAATTATAAAGAATATTTATGAATAAATAGTTAATCAATTTTAGAGCAAAGAGGAAATGAATATTCTTGGGCCGAGATTTCTGGTGTCGAGGTGACTTGGTCCGAGGCGTCTTGGGGCGAAGTGCGCTGCATGTCTCGGCTCTAGCTTGTTTCGACCTGACCTAATAGCACCTCCCTGTTTTCTGGGGCAAAAAAACCGCCCATATAGGACGGTTTTCAGCAAGTTTTCAGAAATTTATTTATACTGTAATCAAACAAATCATAATCGCTAATCTACAGAAAGGAAGTGCGCCATGCTCAGGATTGCCATTTGTGACGACCTGCCGGAAGAAGTAGAAAAGACCAGGCAGGCTGCGGAACAATACTTTAAAAACAGTAAAGGCTCTGTTACCTATGCTTCCTTTACCAATGCCTTCAGTTTCACCGATGCCATCGAGAAAGGCACCCAGTTCGACATCATCCTGCTGGATATCTGCATGCCGTGCCTCCTGGGTACAGAAGTGGCCAAGGAACTGCGCCGGCAGGATAACCAGGCGGAGATCATCTTCCTGACCACCAGCAACGAATTCGCCGCCGAAGCGTTTTCCGTGGACGCTGCGGATTATCTGCTGAAGCCCTTTACCCAGGACCAGTTCAATAAAGCTCTGGACAAGGCCCTGGCCATCATCCGCCAGCGCAACAGTGCCAAATTGCTGTTCAGGCTGGTGGGGGGAGGTGTACGGGTAGAGCCGGTAGAAAATATCCTGTATTTCGAAAGCAACAGCCACATCCTGACGGTGTACCTGGCAGACGGTTCCTCTTTTGAAACCAGGCGGCCCATTACCGACATCAAAGCGGATCTGGAACGGATTGTGCCCAACCAGTTCCAATCTCCCCTGAAAGGCTATCTGGTGAACCTGGCCCATGTGCATATCATCAGGCCGGAAAGCGTGGAAATCCAAAACGCCCAGATCCCTCTGGGCAAGCGGAGATACCGGGAGTTCCAGGAACTGTATTTTGACTTTATGTTCAAGTCCTGACCGCTGTATCCACCTGCAGATACGTGCTGAACTGGCCGTTTTTCACCCGGCACAGTACGCTGGCGCCGGCGGACGGCCGCCATAAATAGCAGCAGCCCCACAAAGAGCAACAGCCTGGGCCGGAAGACCAGCAGCCGGACGACCCGGTCCCCTCTCAGGATCACATAGAGCATATCCAGCACCAGGAACAGGTTGACGATGCGCCAGAACCGATAGATGCCTAGCTGCTCGTAGGCTTGGAAGATTTCTGTAAAATACGAATACATGGGCTTGTAGAGAAAAAGGCCCAGCAGGGAAAAAGCGAACAAGAAGGCAACAATCCACGGCTTCATGAAGCCCATCCCCTTTCCTACAAAATGAATTATCTATATTTTAGCAAATCCCTATACCAGGTAGAAGGAAAATTAACGCAAGAAAACCGCCCCTTTAGGACGGTTTTCGCTATAATTAGGATAGGGCTGGTATACTGAAATCAGAATTCACAATGAACTTTTATATTGCTCTATCCCGTAGGGGCGTGCCAGAGCGTAGCGACGGTGCGCCCGCTTAGCACAAACCCACCACCATCGCAAGCGATGGTCCCCCGCCCTTGAAAAGGGCGGACAGAGAAGAAAGGAATTCTGCCATGCTCCGGATTGCTATATGCGACGATGTACAGGAAGAATTAAATAAGATCCGCCAGGCGGCGGAAGCCTATTTCCGGGACTCCCGGGAGCCCATAGCCTACGCCACCTTCACAAGCTCCTTCGCCTTTACGGAAGCTATGGAAAAAGGTGCTCAATTCGACATCATCCTGCTGGACATCTGCATGCCGGGGCTTTTGGGCACGGACGTGGCCAAAGAGCTGCGGAAGCAGGATACCCTGGCGGAACTCATCTTCCTGACCACCAGCGACGAATTTGCCGTAGAGGCGTTCTCTGTAAAAGCCACGGACTATGTACTAAAGCCCTTTACCCAGGCTCAGTTTGACAAGGCTCTGGATCGGGCCGTCGCCATGATCCGCCAGCGCAACAGCTCCAAGGTGTTGTTTCGGCTGCTGGGTGGGGGTGTCCGGATAGAGTCTGTCAGCCAGATCCTCTACCTGGAAAGCAACGGCCATATCCTGACGGTCCATCTGGCAGATGACACCAGTTTTGAGACCCGCAAGCCCATGATGGACATCAAGGCCGACCTGGATAAGATCGCTCCGGGCCAGTTCCTGTCCCCCAATAAGGGCTACCTGGTAAACCTGGCCCAGGTCCATATCATCAAATCCGACAGTGTGGAGGTCCAGAACGTCCGGATCCCCCTGGGCAAACGGAAGTACCGGGAGTTCCAGCAGCAGTATTTTGAGTTCATGTTCAAGCCGTAAGCTGTGTCTCCACCTGGATATACGTGCTGAATTGCCCGTCCGCCAGTTGGCACACCACACTTGCTCCATATTTATCTCTAAACCGGGCCAGACTGCGCATCCCCAGTCCATGCCCGGTTTTGTGGGTCACGGGCAGGCCTTCCTGATCGAACTCCACCGTGCCGGAAAATCGGTTCCGTACCAACAGGTTCAGCACCGTGCCCCGCTGGAGAGCCAGCACGGACAGGTGTCGCTCTTCCACATCTTCTTTCGCTGCTGCCATAATGGCATTTTCCATCAGGTTTGACAGCACCATGGCCAGGTCTCCCGCCAGGGACAGCTGCTCCGGTATATCTGCCTGGACGGTCACCTCTACGCCCTGCTCCCGGGCCCGAGCCATGTAGGCCGTCAGGGTGGCATTGATCAGGGCATTCTCGCAATAGCGGGGCAGCTTCGTCCGGGTCAGCTGGCCATCTTCCCGGTCTATGAGAGCCAGCACCTCGCCATGGGCTCCCTGTTCCAATAACCTTTGGACCTGTTCAAAGAATTTCTGCCGCTGCTGCATTGCTTCGTTCAGGCGTTCTTTCGATTGTTCTGCCAATTTTACATAGTCATAAGCTGAGAGGACCTGGTTTTCCAGTTCCTCTTTTTTCTGCTGCTCTTCCATTTCCAGGCAAAGCTGACGAAGGCCTCTACGGATGGCTGCCATATATAGCAGGACTACAAGAGTCAGGATAAGCCGGGAAGGGATCCGCAGAAGCAGTTCTTCTACAGAAACATGGCTGGCCACATACAGGGAGTCAGCTACCAGGAACAGAGAAAGGACATTAGCAGCCCGCCAGAAGCGATGGTTCCCCAGCTGCTCATAATCCCGGAAAACCCGGATATAGTATTGCTTCAGGGGAATGTACAGGCTGAAGCTGACCAACCCATAGAGCAGGAAATTGATGGGGTAAAAGCGTTCATAGTCCTCCAGGGGAATGAACAGCAGTATCAGGTTGAGGATCACGCTCTCTATAGAAACCAGGAACAGGATATGCAGCAGGGCAATGAACGCCAACAGGCTCCACTGGCGATAGTGGAAACACAGGGACAGCAGCAGGGAGGGAAGCCACAACAGAAAAGCCATGTCCCGGTACGACCCATAGTGGACGGGCAGATAACCGTTGATCATGAGGCCGGACATAAGGCCATATTCATAGAGCAGCAGCACGGCCAGCAGTGCTTGTTCCAGGCGGACCCGTGTTTTGGGAAGGTAGAAATCCAGCGGGGAGAACTGCAGGAGGATGGAGGGCAGGTAGGCCACCATAAACAGCAGGTTCGTGCCCAGAATAAAGGATGTGCTCATGGTTTCATCTCCTCCAGGACCTGCTGCACCATGCGGAGGCCTTCTTCCGGATGCCCTTCTTCGATGAGCTCCCGGAGAAGCCGCAGCTGGTGCCGACTGTCATGACGCAGGATGGCCTGTTGCTGCTGTTCGTCCCGCAGCAGCTGCATATAGCGGTTCATCTGCTCCAGCTGGCTGCTCAGACGCCGGTTCCTGCGCTGTAATTTTACCACCTCTCTATACTGGAGAATGCCATAGCGCACCAGGAGCACGGCCAGGCCTCCGATACCGACCAACAGGACTCTGGGCAGCAGATAATCCCATAGGTCATCCAGGGTGTACAAAGGCAGGATCATACACTGATAGAGCACCAGGAGCAAAGGCAACGGGCCAATAAATTTCCAGGAAACCGGCCGGTCGTGCATCCGGTCCTCAGGAAAGATTTTGCGAAACAGGTACGTCATAAACGGTATGGAAACGATGAGCAGAAGGTTGTACAACAGTTCGTATTTCAGGTAGTTCTCCGCCACCAGAGCCAGTCCCAACCCTTGCACAATGGCTGCCATGGTGATGGAATGCAGTACAAACATATGCATCCCCTGGATGCCCAGAATGAACAGATGGAAGAACCAATAGGATCGTATGATATATACAAAATAGACCACGTGAAGCAAGGGCGCAAAGTAGTAAAAGCGCTGGAAAATCCCAGGGTAGAAAGGAATCCAGTCCATTTGAAAGGCCAGGGCCAGCAGCAGGGTTTCTGTCAAAAAGATCAGCAAGTGTCCTTGCCATAGTTGTTTTATCTGCTTGTCCGTCAGGATGTGCCGGAAGGGATAGTACCGCAGATAGACCGGCACCAGCAGGGACAGGCACATGAGGAACGCCAGATACTGCAAAACCATAATCCCCGCACCTCCCTTGGTAAAAGATAATCAACCATAGATAGTATTATTTTACCAAAAGAGCATGCGGGGATAAAGTGAAATTATTGTTTCATAAATCCGCTCATCATGCAGCCGCCGGCAGCGCCGGCCTGGAGGACCAGGGACAGGTTGTCCGGCGTAATGCCGCCGATGGCGTAGACAGGAATGGGGCTGTGGGCGCACACGTCCCGCAGCAGCCTGAGACCCCGGGGCGGCAAGCCAGGTTTGCACTGGGTAGCAAAGATATGGCCCAGTGTCACATAGTCCGCTCCCAGCTCCGCGGCAGTCAGTACGTCCTCCAGACTGTGGCAACTGGCTCCCAGCCGGGAAATCCGGACCCTTAGCGCCGGCTCCAGCTGTTTCAGGGCCGTGAGCGGCAGGTGCAGCCCGTCCATGCCCAGATCAGCCGCCACAGCTGCATACGTATGGCCGTAGCAGGGCACGCCGGCCCGGCGGCAGATGGGAAGGATCTGCCGGGCCAGGGCCTCGTATTCCGCTTCAGGCAGGTCTTTTTCCCTCAGGATCAGCGCCCGGGGATGGAGCTGGACAACCTTCTCCACCTGCTCCGGAAACAACGTTGTACAAAGGTGTCTGTTGGTGACGCATACCAGACGTCCATACTCCTTACACATAGAGATAGTCATTCAGCACGGGCTGCAAGCCTTCGGCTGCCATGTCGGACGTCATCTTCTTCAGGCTGCGGCCGTCCTGGATTTCGAACTGTTCGTCCCCGGCACCGTCCTCTTCCTTGCCGGTGTACTTGCTTTCGTGGTCCCCAATGCCCGTGGACACACCGGCAGAAATCTTCGTGGCACAAATGCGCACGATGCCGTTGCGGAAGGTGGCGGACTCCCGGCTGGACACGGTGATGCCCGCATAGGGCAGGAACAGCCGGTAAGCACAGAGAATCTGGCACAGTTCCCGCTCTCCCACGTCCTGAGGATTGATGGATTCATTGTTGATAATGGGTCGCAGCCGGGGACAGGACAGGCTCATTTCCGCCCAGGGATATTTCCGCTGCAGGTAGTACACGTGGAGTGCCGTGGCGAGAGCGTCCTTCCGGAAATTGGACAACCCCAGCAGGGCCGAGAAGCCAACACCCCGCATGCCGCCCCGGAGAGCCCGTTCCTGGGCATCAAAGCGATAAGGCCACACCCGTTTGTGGCCCATGAGGTGCAGGGTTTCGTATTTTTTCAGGTCATAGGTTTCCTGGAACACGGTCACGTAGTCCGCGCCGCATTCATGGAGGTACTTGTATTCGTCCGTATTCACCGGGTAGATTTCCAGGCCCACGTTGCGGAAATACTTGCTGGCCAGCCTGCAAGCTTCCCCGATGTACTCCAGGCTGCTTTTGGCCTTGCTTTCCCCGGTGAGCATGAGGATTTCCTCCATGCCGCTGTCCGCAATGACTTTCATCTCGTGCTCCATCTGCTCCCCGGTCAGCTGCAGCCGGTGGATGTGATTGTAGCAGTTGAAGCCGCAGTAGATACAGTAGTTTT
>OMUE01000073.1 GCA_900314165.1 uncultured Acidaminococcus sp. | reverse complement strand
TTCAGGGTTCTATAGTTGATGGTTTCCGGTTTGGTAACTTCCCCGTGGGACCAGGATCTGATCTTTTCAGGAGACGCCAGACCGATTCTCATAGAATGAAATTTATTTACGTCTAACAAGAGCGCTCACTCCTTCCTTACTCTGCATCAGAGCCGTCATCGTCGCCCTGAGAACCATCCAGATTCATATTGCCGATATCAGCAATGACGTCGAAGTCGCTTTCTTCCGGCTGATCTTCATCCGGGCTCAGTTCTTCGTCATAGGTATTTGCAGGGGCTTCGCCACCCATGTTCACAGCAGGACCGTTGTTCCGGTTGTCCATATCCCGGTCCATTTCTCTGTTGATATCGCCCATGCCGATGTCTTCATCTTCATCGTCCAGGTCGATTTCTTCATCGTCTTCATCCAGTACCTGGATATCCAGGCCGATGCTCTGCATTTCCTTCACCAATACCTTGAAGGATTCAGGTACGCCGGGTTCAGGAATGTTTTCGCCCTTCACGATGGCTTCGTAAGCTTTCACACGGCCTACCACGTCATCGGACTTCACGGTCAGGATTTCCTGCAGGGTGTAAGCGGCCCCGTAAGCTTCCAGGGCCCAAACTTCCATTTCACCGAATCTCTGGCCGCCGAACTGGGCTTTACCACCCAGAGGCTGCTGGGTAACCAGGGAGTACGGGCCGGTAGAACGGGCATGGATCTTATCCGCTACCAGATGGTGGAGCTTCAGATAGTAGATGCAGCCTACGGTTACAGGGTTATCAAAGGGTTCACCGGTACGGCCATCGTACAGGATGGTCTTGCCGCTGGGATCTACGCCGCCCAGTTTCAGGGTCTTTTCCATATCGTCTTCACGGGCGGAATCGAATACGGGCACAGCCACGGGCACTGCATGGTCCACCGTCTGGGGCATGCCGTATTGATCTACATCGTAGCCGGCTTCTTTCAGTTCGTTGGCAATATTCTTATCCCCGGATTCGATACGCATACCCAGGCCTACAGCAGCCCAGCCCAGGTGAGCTTCCAGGATCTGCCCGATATTCATACGGGAAGGTACGCCCAGAGGGTTCAGTACGATCTGGACCGGTTCGCCGTTAGGCAGGAAGGGCATATCTTCGCGAGGCATGATTCTGGACACAACGCCCTTGTTACCATGGCGCCCTGCCATCTTATCGCCTTCGGAAATCTTCCGTTTTTGTACGATATGGACGCGGACTTGCTTGTTGACGCCAGGAGGCAGTTCGTCCCCGTTTTCGCGGGTAAAGATCTGTACGCTGACGATGATACCGCTTTCGCCGTGAGGCACGCGCAGGGAGCTATCCCGCACTTCTCTGGCCTTTTCCGCAAAGATGGCACGGATCAGCCGTTCTTCTGCGGACAGTTCCGTTTCACCTTTCGGAGTCACCTTACCAACCAGGATATCCCCAGGACGGACTTCGGCACCGATGCGGATGATACCATCTTCATCCAGGTCCTTCAGGGTTTCTTCGGACACGTTAGGAATGTCGCGGGTGATTTCTTCAGGTCCCAGCTTCGTATCCCGGGCGTCGCAGTTGTATTCTTCAATATGGATGGACGTAAATACGTCGTCCTTTACCAGATCTTCGGACAGCAGTACAGCGTCTTCGTAGTTGTAGCCTTCCCAAGGCATGTAGGCGGCAATGGCGTTGCGGCCCAAAGCCAGTTCGCCGTGATCCGTAGCAGGACCATCAGCCAGCACCTGGCCTTCTTCCACTTTGTCACCCTTGAACACGATAGGTCTCTGGTTCACGCAGGTGCTTTGGTTGGACCGTTTGAACTTCAGCACGTTGTATTCGTCCACACCGTTTCCGTCGTCCCGGGTCACGATGATCTTGTCACCGCTGACGTATTTCACAGTGCCGGCATGCTTAGCCAGAATGCAGACGCCGGAGTCCACGGCGATCTTGTATTCCATACCGGTACCGACTACAGGAGCCTTCGGATTCAGCAGAGGCACAGCCTGACGCTGCATGTTAGCACCCATCAGGGCACGGTTGGCGTCATCGTTTTCCAGGAAAGGAATCAGGGCAGCTGCAATGGACAGTACCTGTTTAGGAGATACGTCCATGAAATCTACACGGTTAGGCGGTACCACAGGCACGTCGTTCCGTTCACGGCAGGTTACGTGAGGGTTCACGAAGGTACCATCTTCGTTCAACGGTTCGTTGGCCTGGGCGATAATATAATTATCTTCTTCGTCTGCGGTCATGTAGACGATTTCGTTTGTAACCTTGCAGGTCTTCTTGTCCACTTTGCGGTACGGAGTTTCGATGAAGCCATACCGGTTCACCACACCGAAGGCAGCCAGGGAGCCGATCAGCCCGATGTTAGGACCTTCAGGGGTTTCAATAGGACACATACGGCCGTAGTGGGATACGTGTACGTCGCGGACTTCGTAGCCAGCACGTTCACGGGACAGACCGCCAGGTCCCAAAGCGGACAGACGACGTTTATGGGTCAGTTCGGCCAGAGGGTTGTTCTGGTCCATGAACTGGGACAACTGGCTGCTGCCGAAGAATTCTTTTACAGCGGCCACAACAGGGCGGATATTGATGAGGGCTTGGGGCGTAATAGCGTCGGCATCCTGCATAGTCATCCGTTCCCGGATGACCCGCTCCATACGGCTCATACCGATGCGGAACTGGTTCTGTAGCAGTTCGCCTACGCAGCGAACGCGGCGGTTGCCCAGATGGTCGATATCGTCCTTGCCTTCCATGCCATCAATGACGTTCAGCAGATATGCAAAGGATGCAATGACGTCGGAAGGAGTAATAATCCGGACGGAAGCGTCAATGTCGTGGGTCACAATCAGCCGTTCCGGTTTTTCCTGGAATTTCACCCAGACGATGCTGTAGCCTTCCTGGCTGAAGATACCGCTTTGTTCGATCTTATCGATTTCTTCGTCGCCGATGACGGTACCGGCAGGAATGACGACTTCACCCTGGGAACCATCTGCATTGACGAAGGCAATGGGGGACGTCAGTTCTTTGCCATGGAGGCGCTGCCGCCAGCCCAGTTTCTTATTGATCTTGTACCGGCCTACGCTTGCCAGATCATAACGGCGGTTATCGGAGAAGATGTTCTTGACGAGCTGATCCGCGTTTTCCAGGTTGGCAGGTTCGCCGGGACGCAGTTTCCGGTAGATTTCCAGCAGGGCATCTTCTTTGTTCTTCGTGGTATCCTTGGCCAGGGTAGCTGTCAGAGAAGGATGTTCCCCGAAGGTCTTGATGATGTCGTCGTTGGAAGGCAGGCCCATAACGCGCAGCAGAGCCGTTGCCGGCAGCTTGCGGGTACGGTCTACGCGGGCATAGATGATGTCGTTCAGGTCCGTTTCGTATTCGATCCAGGCGCCCCGGTTAGGGATGACGGTGGTCCCATACAGGAACTTGCCCATGGGATCCTGGTCTTTTGCATAATATACGCCGGGAGAACGAACCAGCTGGCTGACGATAACACGTTCTGCACCGTTGATAACGAAAGTACCCGTATCGGTCATCAGAGGGAAATCCCCCATGAATACGGTAGATTCTTTGATTTCGCCGGTATCCTTATACAGCAGGCGGACATCTACATTCAAAGGAGCTGCATACGTAGCATCCTTCTCTTTGCATTTTTCCACATCATACTTAGGATCACCGATGGTGAAGTTTTCAAAACTCAGTTCCAGATTATCCGTAAAGTCTTTAATAGGGGACACGTCTTTGAATACGTCGTGCAGCCCTTCCCGAATAAACCACTCATAAGATTTTCTCTGCAAGTCGATCAAATGAGGCATCTTCAGAACTTCTTTGATCCTAGCATAACTGTACCGTATACGGTCACCATTATGAACCGGCTTAAACATGTGGTCTCTCACTCCTTTTCTCCAGGCAGGTTTTCTATCACACAAAAAAACAAGGCAATCAATAAACAGTCTATTGATCAGCCTTGTGTCTTGTACGTTCTCTCAGTCAGCATGTCGTGCTCCTCTCCTCACTTGAGCGGGAACGCGATGTCCAACCACTGAGCACTCGCGAAACCTTATAAATCCTGCATTAGCAAACTTCATGGACGATAATTATACCATGTGGATTGTTTATTTTCCAGTTAGAATTGTGAAATCTTTGTAAACTATTTTACGGGTTTGCCGTCCCGGACCAATTCTTCCCATTCCGGTTCATCCAGAGCCAGGCGGATCAGGAACACCAATTGGTAATTGGCGTTATATCTGTAAAACACCAGGACCCTGTCAAAATCTATGCAGCGGACGCCTTCCAGATCCAGCAGGGAATCCCCGGCGTTAGCAGCCATCTTAGGAGCTGCCTCCAGTTCCCGGAGATGTTCCCGGCAGGCCTCTGTCTCTTCCGGGCTAAGGGTTTTCCGGATTTCCTCCCAATCCCGCTGAGCCTGTTTAGCCCACATGAGATTGCCCTGGGCGTCGTCCATATCTTCGCTTAGCAGGCTGTCCAACCCCTTGCCCACAAAGCTCCGGACCCGTTTCAGCTGTGTTTCTTCCATAGCAGCAGCCTTTCTATAAACAAGCGGGCGGCACTGGCGACATTTTGCTACGCAAAAGTCTTGTGCCGCCCCTACGAACGTCTCTTTTTTATTCGTAGGGGCTCCACAAGATTTTTCGGCTTGCCGAAAATATTGCCAGTGGAGCCCGCCTATGATGATAGCAAAAAAGGGCTGTGAAATTCACAGCCCTTTTGATCATTAAGCTTCAGCTTCAACCGGATATACGCTGATGATCCGGCGATCTTTGCCCCATCTTTCGAAAGCAACCTTGCCGGCTACTTTAGCATAGATGGTATAATCTTTGCCCATGCCTACGTTCTGACCCATATGGAAACGGGTACCACGTTGACGAACGATGATGGAACCGGCAGTAACTACCTGACCATCATGAGCTTTCGTGCCCATGCGCTGAGCATTGGAGTCACGGCCGTTGTGGGTAGAACCGGACCCTTTCTTATGGGCGTGCAGTTGCAGAATTAAATCGAACACGATGCTCACCTCCTGTGTTCCTTGATTGTCAGGTACTCGGAAGAATAACTTTTCTGCAGATGGCGGAGACCACAGACCATGGTCTTAAGCAGTGCATCCGTCTTTGCATCCGGTTCATTCCTCAGACATACCCACAGGCTGCCATCTTCCTGGTCGATCTTGTAGTCCACTTGTTTGTGGAGCACTTCTTCCAGGCCATTGGCGGCAACCTGAGTATTTAGAGATACGGCAAAGCACACTTCGTCAAATCCTTCCGGATTCAGACCGGCGTGCCCGGATACCTTGTATCTCCGGATACGGCCACGTTCATTATAGTAGATATCTACCTGAACCATGGCTTATTATGCTTCGATAGAAGTAATTTCAACCTGGGTATAAGGTTGACGATGACCCTGGCGTTTCCGGTAGTTGGATTTAGCTCTGTATTTGAACACAAAGACTTTTTCAGCTTTCCCTTGTTTAGCCACTTTAGCAGTCACCTTGGCACCTGCTACGGTAGGAGCCCCTACTTTCACATCACCATCGTTTACGACAGTCAGGACTTCGTTAAAAACGACTTCCTGGCCTTCTTCCACGTTCAGCTTTTCAACGTTCAGCACGTCGCCTTCGCTAACGCGGTATTGTTTGCCACCAGTACGGATAATTGCGTACATTCTCTGCACCTCCCTCATTCTAAGACTCGCCGAATACGGTACTCCTTCCGGAGTTTTCGGAACCTCTCCGGGCGGTAGTGCTAAATTGGAATTCAGCCTTATTAGTCTACTATGCGGGGAGGAATTTGTCAATAGAAAAAGCGAAGAGCGAAGAGTAAAGAGCGAAGAGGCAGGATCCGTCCAGCGGACTACTTTTCGCTTTTCGCTTTTCGCTTTTCGCTATTCGCTTTTCACTTCGTACCGTGATTCGTCAGATACACCCCCACAAAGATAATGGCGGCGCCTATGATCTGGACAAGGCCCAGGGGATCGTAGTAGATGATATGGCCGCTGAGCATACCCACGATGGGAGCCACGTTCAGGAATACGGCCGTATGGCTGGGGCCCGCGTTCTTTACACCCACGTTCCAGCACAGGTTGGCTGCAATGCCGCCCATGAGGATCATGTACAGGAAGCCCAGGAACTGAGCTGTGGGCAGTGCTGATGGCTGGAACTCCCCGGTAACGAAGCCAAACAGAAACGTAAACAAAGACCCGAACACACTGGCCCAGCCAAGAAGGCCCATGATGTTCATATGGTCCATGAGCCGCTTGGATGCCAGGGTATACAGGGCCCAGGCAGCCTGGGAAATAAAGCACAGGATATCCCCATAGTTAAAGCTCAGGTGCAGCAGTACATTCACATCTCCCTGGGTAATGATGACCAGCACCCCGGCAAAAGCCAGCACGATGCCCAGCCAGCTTTTGGCCCCCAGCCGTTCCTTCACGAACAAACAGGCAATGAGAGCCGTGATGGCCGGCGTCGTAGCCGTAATCAGGGTGGAATTCGTCACCATCGTATAGCGCAGGCCCGTGAACTGCAGCATGCTGTTGCCCATAATGCCAGTCAGGCCCATGAACATAAGCACGGGCCAGTCCTTTTTCCAGGGCCAGAAATGGCTTCTGTCATGGAAATACAGGTAGAACAGCATCAAAAAGCCCACGCCGAACCAGCGCAGGGAAATAATTGTAGCAGGGCTCCAATAATGGACCAGATCTTTGACCAGCACGGGCTGGAAGCCCCAGATGGCAGAGCAAAGAAATAAGAGAGCATAGGTAGATGCCAACGACATAACAGCGCCTCCCTAAATATGATGTATATTGTATACACCATATCATATAATAATAGTCATAAAAAAACCAGTACAGAATCTGCACTGGTTTTTTGCAATATTGGAATAACAGCTTATTCCCCTTTAATGGTCTTGATGATGAGCTTGTTCACCATGCCGGGGTTCGCTTTACCACGGGACTTCTTCATAATCTGGCCTACCAGGAAGCCGATGGCTTTGTCCTTACCGGCTTTGAAGTCTGCAACGGACTTGGGGTTGGCAGCAATGACTTCGTCCACCATAGCCTGGATAGCGCCTTCATCGCTGACCTGTTCCAGACCCAGTTTCTTAACGAGGTCCGCAGGAGCTTCATCCTTCTTCAGCATTTCGGTGAAGACTTTCTTAGCCAGCTTGCTGGACAGGACACCTTTTTCAATGAGGGCGACCATTTCACCCAGATGTTTCGGGGAAACAGGGAAACCGGTAATATCGCAGTTATGGGAGTTCAGGTATGCGGACACATCGCCCAGCATCCAGTTGGCTACGCCCTTGGCGTCTTTTACGCCTTCCGCTGCGGCATCGAAGTATTCGGCAAATTTCTTGTCGGCTACGATGAGTTCTGCATCGTATTCCTGCAGGCCCTTTTCTTCCATCAGGCGTTTCTTCCGGGCATCCGGCAGTTCCGGCAGCTCGCTCTTGGCTCTGGCAATCCAGGCATCGTCGATAATGATGGGAGCCAGATCCGGTTCAGGGAAGTAGCGGTAATCGTGGGCTTCTTCCTTGGAACGCATGGAGAACGTCATGCCCTGGGCATCATCCCACGTACGGGTTTCCTGCACCACATGGCCACCGTCTTCCAGGATTTCCTTCTGCCGTTCCACTTCATATTCGATAGCCCGTTCCAGAGCCTTGAAAGAGTTCAGGTTCTTAATTTCGGCACGGGTACCGAATTCCTTAGCCCCCACGGGCATAATGGAGATGTTGGCATCGCAGCGCATGGAGCCTTCCTGCATCTTCCCATCGCACACTTCTGTGTACTGCAGGTAAGAGCGGAGTTTTTCCATATAAGCGCGGGCTTCAGCAGCGGAGCGCATATCCGGTTCGGATACGATTTCAATCAGAGGCACGCCAGCCCGGTTGTAGTCTACAGCGGAGAAGTCGGACGTGCTGATGGACGTACCGGAGTGAACCAGTTTACCGGCGTCTTCTTCCATATGGATCCGGGTAATACCGATCCGTTTCGGTTTGCCGTCCACATTAATATCCACATAGCCTTTCAGGCAGATGGGTTGATAGAATTGGGAAATCTGGTAAGCCTTGGCCAGATCCGGATAGTAGTAGTTCTTCCGGTCGAATTTGCTGTAGTGCTGGATTTCGCAGTTCACTGCCAGGCCGAAGCGCAGGGCAAATTCTACCATCTGCTTGTTGATGACGGGCAGGGCGCCGGGCATACCCAGGCACACAGGGCACACATGGGTATTAGGCGTAGCGCCGAATTCCGTGGAGCAGGAGCAGAAGGCTTTCGTCTTTGTTTTCAGTTCGGCATGGACTTCCAGGCCGATGACCGTAATATAATCTCTCATGTTTACTTACCTCCCAGATTTGCCACGGCTTTGTGGTATTCCGTAGCCTGTTCAAAGGTGTAAGCAGCCCGCAGCAAGGTTTCTTCACCCAGAGCCTTGCCGATGAGCTGGGCACCAACGGGCATCCCGTCAATGAAGCCGCAGGGGATGGAAATACCGGGCAGGCCGGCCATATTCACAGGAATGGTGGTTACGTCCAGCATGTAGATGGTCAGAGGATCCATCTTGCCGTCCAGAGGATAAGCTACCACAGGGGAGGTCGGGGTCATGAGCAGGTCGCATTTCTTGAAGGCTTCGTCGAAGTCCCGACGGATCAGGGTCCGGACCTGCATAGCCTTGTTGTAGTAAGCGTCGTAGTATCCGGAGCTCAGTACATAGGTACCCAGCATAATCCGG
Organism: uncultured Acidaminococcus sp.; assembly: GCA_900314165.1. Next base: position 19,589 of record OMUE01000073.1, on the reverse strand, counting down.
CGGCGGACTTCCTTGCCGAAGCCTTCCGTACGGGTCTTGCGCATCATTTCAGGAGCAGATTCTGCTTCTGCCCGATAGGTATACCGTACGCCATCGAAACGGCCCAGGTTAGCAGAGGCTTCAGCCGGAGCGATGATGTAGTACGTAATCACGGCATATTCCGTATGAGGCAGGGACACTTCGATGACATGGGCGCCCAGTTCTTCGAACTTCTTGGCAGCAGCCTTGATAGTGGCAGCTACCTTGGGATCCGTGCCCTGACCGAAGTATTCCACGGGCAGGCCGATGGTCAGGCCTTTGACGTCCTGGCGCAGAGCCTTCGTATAATCAGGAACGGGAGCATTGTAGCTGGTGGAATCATGGACATCCACGCCGCTGATGGTGTTCAGCACCAGGGCAGCATCCGTTACGTCACGGGTAATAGGTCCGATTTGGTCCAGGGAGGATGCGAATGCTACGCAGCCATACCGGGAGACACGGCCATAGGTGGGTTTAATCCCTACGCAGCCGTTAAAGGAAGCCGGTTGCCGGATGGAACCGCCCGTATCGGAGCCCAGGGACCAGATTGCTTCACCTGCTGCAATAGCAGCAGCGGAGCCACCGGAAGAACCGCCGGGAACGCGGGTCAGATCCCAAGGGTTATGGGTGACCTGGAAATAAGACGTTTCCGTGGTAGAACCCATGGCAAATTCATCCATGTTCGTCTTGCCCAGGAAAATAGTCTCGTCTTTTCTTAAATTTTCAATGACGTGTGCGTCATACACAGGGATAAAGTTGCCCAGCATCTTGGATGCGCAGGTGGTGCGCAGGCCTTTCGTACTGATGTTATCCTTGATGGCGCCGGGAACGCCGGCCAGAGGTTTGATTTCTTCCCCGGCGGCAATCTTTGCGTCCACTTTTTCAGCCTGGGCCAGGGCATTTTCCTTGTCCAGGGTAATATAGGCCTTGACCTGATCTTCGACTTCGTCGATGCGGTCGTATACGGCCTTTGTCAGTTCCACAGAGCTGATTTCTTTTTTCACCAGCTTGTCATGGAGCTCATGTGCTGTTTCTCTATACAGTGCCACTGTTCTGCCTCCTCTTATTCGATAACCCGGGGTACCTTGAAGCCGCCTTCATATTCTTCCGGCGCATTCTCCATAGCTTCCTCGTGAGTAACCCCATGGAGGGGTACGTCTTCCCGCAGCACATTGCTGATCGGGAGCACATAGGGAGAAGGTTCGATCCCTTTCGTATCCACTTTCTTTAAGATTTCAGCATAGTTCAAAATCTGGTTGAACTGTTCCACAAATTTGTCCATCTCATCTGCAGGAACCGTCAGCCGGCAAAGATTTGCGATATGCTTTACATCAGTTACCGTTACGCTCATTTTTTCACCGCCTATCGAAAATCTATTTTACAACTTTACCTAAAAATTATATCACAGAGCCATGGAATAGCAAACATTTTACTTCTAACAATATATAATTCCCGCTCATTGTCTTGACAAATCCATAGCAAACAAGTAAGGTATAATTACATACTAACTCGTAGGAGCTTGCCAGAGCGAAGCGTCGGTAAGCCCGTCATTTACTAACCCACCACCGTTGCAAGCAACGGTCCCCCGCCCTTGAAAAGGGCGGACTTAAGGAGGAATCGCTATGAAATTTTCTACTGCCTGTATTCACGGCGCCGGTGCCAACGACGCTACCGGTGCCGTCGTCCATCCTATCTATGCTACGAGTACCTTCGCTCACCCCGGCCTGGGCCAGTCCACGGGCTTTGCCTACACCCGGGAATCCAACCCCACCCATGCCCAGCTGGAAAAGGTCCTGTACGCCCTGGAAGGGGGCCTGGACGCCCTGTGTTTCTCCTCCGGCATGGCCGCCATCGATGCAGTATTGCGACTGTTTGCCCCCGGGAACCACATCATTACCGGCTTTGATCTGTACGGTGGTACGTTCCGGATCTTTGACACCGTCTACAAGCCTCTGGGCATTACCTACACGGCTGTCCACACCAGCGACCTGAAGGCTGTGGAGCAGGCCATTACCCCTGACACGAAAGCCATCTACCTGGAAACGCCCACGAACCCTACCATGGAGATTACGGACCTGGCCGCTCTCTGTGAGCTGGCCCACGCTCACAAGCTGCTGGTCATCGTGGATAACACATTCCTGACGCCCTATTTCCAGCGGCCTCTGGCCTTGGGAGCGGACATCGTGCTGCACAGCGGCACAAAATTCCTGGCAGGCCACAATGATTTACTGGCCGGCTTCGTCATCAGCAAAGAAAAATCCGTAGCGGAAAAGCTGCGTTTTACGTATAAGACCACCGGGGCCACTCTCAGCGTCTTTGACGCCTGGCTCATGCTGCGCAGCCTGAAGACTCTGCCCGTGCGCATGAAACAGCATCAGGAAAACGCCCTGCACCTGGCAAAGTGGCTGGAAACGGTACCGGAGGTCACGAAAGTCCTGTATCCCGGCCTGCCGAACCATCCGGGCTACGAAATCCAAAAGAAGCAGGCCAGCGGTTTTGGCGGCATGATTTCCTTCTACGTCAAGACCCCGGAACTGGCCAAGAGCCTGCTGGAACATATCAAACTGATCCAATTCGCCGAAAGCCTGGGTGGCACGGAAAGCCTGCTGACCTATCCTATTACCCAGACCCATGCGGACCTGACCCCGGAAGAAGCCGAGGCCAAAGGCATCACCCACACCCTGCTGCGCTTCTCCGTAGGTCTGGAAGACAAAGAAGACCTGCAAGAGGATCTGGCACAGGCGTTTGAAGCTAGTTGCTAGGGATTAGTGGGCTAATTGCTAGTGGGCTGGGTGTAGGGATTTGGGATTAGCGCTACTCCGTAGGGGCGCCCCAGAGCGTAGCGGCGGTGCGCCCGTTATCCTAGCAAAAAAAGACGGAACTCAAATTGAGCTCCGTCTTTTTTATTCCTTCACTACCAAAAATCCTTCCAATATGATAATCTTCTTGCTGTCTTTCCCAAAGGCTTCCCGGGGGCCGGACAGGCGGACGACGTACAGGGTCTTGTTGCCCTGGGTAAACGTCATAGCCTCGTCCCCCACTTTACCCCCGGAAGGGTACTGCTGGACCAGCTTCTTCAGATAGTCCGTCAGGTCCAGCTCTATACTGCCCTGCTCCCCTTTGACAGACACTTTGCCGGCCGACACCCGATTTCCTATCAGATGATAGATGCGGCAGCGGCCTTCCGTGGCAATGCTGTTCCTGGTATGGACATAGCTCAGATGCTGAGGACCAGCTTGGGGCTTCGGCAGCGTGGCCATGTACTTTTCTTTTCGCATTTGTTCCACCACAGGGTACCGCCAACGGCCCTCCGAAGAGGCCAGATAGGCATAGGTGCTCCGCAAAGCCTGATTGTCCCCGACGGACAAGCTCTTAGCCTTATGCAATTCCCCATTCTCGTACAACCCGTTGACCGCCAGCACGTGACTAAGCCGCTTGTACTGGCTGTAAGCCGGCACGTCGATGAGGTTGGCCGGAGTCAGAGTCAGCAGAACCGTCATCACCGACGCCACTAGATATAGGAATTCCGGACGGCGGCGTCCCAGGCCAAACGTCAGCACCAGGAAGCCATAGAACGTCAGGGCCAGGGACAGATACCGCAGAGACGTCAGTCCGTAGGCACTGAGCCGGATTTTCACAGCTATGACCTGAGCCATGAGCACGGGCACCAGGGCCAGGCCGCCCCATTGCAGGACCTTGTGGGCCCAGAATTCGCTGCTTTGAGAAAAAGAGAAATAGAAGAAGGCGTACACGAAGAGCGCGATGGACGCGAACCAGTTCAGCAGCCCCACGGGCATAGTCCGCAGCCACAGGATCTTGCCCAGATACAGATACAGGATCGCCAGCAGCACACCGGCCCCCGGCAGCAGCAGGCGCCGCCAGCATTTTACGTACCCCGGATGGTCCGGCAGCACATCCTCTTCCTTAGGAATATAGGACAGGAAGTACAGGAAGCCCACACCCAGCTGGCACAGGCCACATAGGAACAGATTCCAGGAATGGGGTACCCTGTGGATCAGGAAACTGAAGCCGGTCAGGCAGGTGCCCACCACCATCTGCAGCAGGAACGTGAGCCCCAGGCATTTCAAAAAGGACAGTAGGAAATAGGGCAGCATGTCGTCCTCCCTATGCTGGCTTTGGTTCAGATACAGGATCAGGCTCAGGGAAAAGACAGGTACAAACCCCAGGACCATGAGGACATAGGGTGACAAGGTTTCCTGGTGCTGCAGGAACCGCCACAGGATTAGGAAGGCCAGCAGATTGGCCCCTTCTCCCCGCAGATTCATCTCCGAATCCAGATGGCGGGACTCCCGGTACAGCTTCCAGGGCACGGACAGCCAGACGATAGCGAAACTGGCCACCATGCCCTGGGTCTGAAGATTCCAGCCCCAATGCAGGAACCGGTCAGACTGCTGCAGATTCAGGACGGCCCAAAACAGGAAGAACAGCCCCAGCCCCGCTGCCGCAAAGGGAAACCTGCGGCCTTGCTGCCATAAGCGATTTCCCAGATGTTTTATAAGATTCATCATAACTATATAGCTCCGTCATTATTCAAGAAAAATGGACTGCGGATTGACGCAGTCCATTTGTATAGCAGAACTTATTTCATTGCCAGCTGGCTCAGATCAGCTACCTGGTTTACTTGTTTCTTCACTTCATTCAGCAGGGCCAGGCGGTTGTTCTTGATGGCCTCGTCCTTATCCATAACCATGACGGCGTCAAAGAACGTGTTCACCGCAGCAGCCATACCGTTGTTGGCAGACAGGATGCCGGCGTAGTCCCGGGCAGCGGCCAGAGGAGCCGTAGCTTTTTCCGCAGCGGTCAGAGCGGCGTACAGGGCCTTTTCGGCGTCTTCCTTGAACAGGGCTTCGTCCACAGGAGCTTCCACTACGTTGTTCTTGGAGATGTTCAGCACACGGGTGAAGGCCTGGATGCTGTCAGCAGCTTCTGCCGTATTCAGGTAGGCAGCCAGAGCATCGGCCCGATAGAAGATGCTGGCCAGATCGTCCACAGGCACAGCCAGGACGGCATCTACCACATCGTACCGCACGCCTTTATCCAGCAGCATGTTCTTAGCTCTCTGAGCCAGGAAATCTTTCACGTCAGCCAGCAGCTTGGCTTCATTTTCTACTTCCACAGGCAGGTTCTTCAGGGTTTCCTTCAGGGCAGCGTCCAGGGAGAAATGCACGTCCCCGTCGGCCACGATGTTCAGAATACCCAGAGCCTGACGGCGCAGGGCGTAGGGATCCTGAGAACCCGTAGGAGCCATGCCCCGGCTGAACGTAGCCGTAATATTGTCCAGTTTATCCGCAATGGCCAGGATTCTGCCTTCTACGCTCTGGGGCAGTTCATCACCGGCAAAGCGGGGCATATAATGTTCGCCGATAGCCTGGGCCACAGTCTGGCCTTCCCCATCCAGCAGAGCATATTCCCGGCCCATAGTGCCTTGCAGTTCCGTGAATTCCGTCACCATACCGGTAACCAGGTCTGCCTTGGACAGTTCAGCAGCTCTGTCCAGAGCTTTGGCGTCACACTGAGCATCCATTTCGCCAGCCAGTTCGGCGCACAGTTTGCGCAGCCGTTCCGTTTTGTCGAACATGTTGCCAAGGCCATGCTGGAACGCAACCGTATGCAGAGCTTCCCGATGCTGGGCCAGAGACTTCTTACGGTCGCCTTCAAAGAAGAAGACCGCATCGTCCAGGCGGGCACGCAGCACCCGTTCGTTACCATGGGTTACGATATCCAGATGTTCAGCGCCGCCGTTACGGACGGTGATGAATTTCGGCATAAGCTTGCCGTTGGCATCGACCACAGGGAAATACCGCTGATGGTCTCTCATAGGAGTAATGACGGCTTGTTCCGGCAGCTTCATGTATTTGTCGTCAATATGGCCGCACAGAGCCGTAGGATATTCTACCAGGTACAGCACTTCTTCCAGCAGGTCTTCCGGAATGACCACCCGGCCGCCTTCTTTTACAGCCAGCTCTTCGATCTGTTTTTTGATCATGGCACGGCGCTTGTCCACGTCCACGATGATGAAGTTGTCTTCCATAGTTTTTTCGTAGGCAGCAGCCGTAGGGATGGTGATCAGGTGGTTGCTCAGGAAGCGATGGCCCCGAACCTGGTTGCCGCTCTTCACATCGTTAGCTTCCACAGGGATGACCACGTCATCCAACAGGGCACACATCCAGCGGAAAGGACGTACGAAACCAAATTCGTAGTCTGCCCAGCGCATGGTCTTAGGGAAGTTCAGGGAATGCAGGATGTCGTCCAGGATGCCGGGCAGCAGGTCGATGGTCTTCTGGCCAGCCATATGTTTTACAGCATACACGTAGCCGTCTTTTTGGACCAGATCTTCCACAGCCACGCCCTGGCCCCGGGCAAAGCCCTGAGCAGCACGGGTAGGAGCCCCGTCTTTGAAGGCAATCTTCAGGGACGGCCCTTTGCTTTCCGTAGTCATATCCAGCTGCTGGTCTGCCACACCTTCCGCCAGGAAGGCCATGCGGCGGGGAGTGCCGTAGACTTTCAGGGATTCGTAAGGAATCCGGGCTTCTTCCAGCTTCTTCGCAGCTAGTTCTTTATAATCTTTCAGGATGCCGGGCATGTATTGGGCCGGCATTTCTTCCGTACCGATTTCATATAATAAATTTGCCATGATCTCAACCTCTCTTCAGCAGGGGGAAGCCCATCTTTTCCCGTTGTTCCACATAGGCAGCCGCACACAGTCTGGCCAGAGCACGGACTCTGGAAATGTAGTTTGTCCGTTCGCTGACGCTGATGGCGCCCCGGGCATCCAGCAGGTTGAACGTATGGGAGCATTTCAGCACGTAGTCATAAGCCGGACGGATGTTGCCGGTCAGGATGACCCGTTTGGCTTCCTTTTCGTATTTGTCGAACAGGTCGAACAGCAGGTCGATGTCGGCAATATCAAAAGCGTAGCAGGATTGTTCTACTTCGTTGGTATGGAATACGTCGCCGTAGGTCACGTTATCCACCCATTGCAGGTCGTATACATTTTCCACGCCCTGGATGTACATAGCCAGGCGTTCCAGGCCGTACGTAATTTCTACAGCCACCGGTTTGATGTCCAGGCTGCCTACCTGTTGGAAGTAAGTGAACTGGGTGATTTCCATGCCATCCAGCCAGACTTCCCAGCCCATGCCCCAGGCACCCAGGGTAGGGGATTCCCAGTTATCTTCTACGAAACGGATATCGTGTTCTTCCGGATGGATACCCAGTTCCCGCAGGCTTTCCAGATACAGCTCCTGGACATTGGACGGGGACGGTTTCATAATGACCTGGAACTGATGATGCTGGAACAGACGGTTCGGGTTGTCCCCGTAACGGCCGTCGGCAGGACGCCGGGACGGTTCCACATAGCATACGTTCCAGGGTTCAGGCCCCAGTACCCGCAGGAATGTAGACGGGTTCATGGTGCCGGCACCTTTTTCAATGTCGTAGGGCTGAGCCATGATGCATTTTTGCTTGGCCCAGTATGCCTGCAGGTTCAAGATGATTGTTTGAAAATCCATTTTCTCTCCTCCTATGCAAAAACTCCCGTCTCTGTAATATAGACAGGATATCTACATTACAGGGACGGGAGTACACTTCCGCGGTTCCACCCTGTTTGCCGCCACAGGCGGCCTCTCTTGTAAAACTGAAGCTCTGGGATGCCAACCCCTTCATTGCTTAACGGTTGAAATATAACATTTTGAGGAAAGTTTGTCAAGGTGGCTGGTGGTTATGAGAGACTCGTGATCTTGTTCTTCTCCGCCAGCTTCATATACTTCATGGCCGTATAGATGCCATGCTGAAGGGTAGCGATGAAGCCCATGGCCCCTTCTGTAATGCCACCTTGCAGGATGTACACCTTGAACATGCCTGCCAGAGCGTGGCCGGCAGCCGTGCCCGGCGTACAGGTCCGTCCACGGGCCGCTGCGTCGTCAGCCCAGATGGTCGTATAATGGCCGGCCTTGTCCCACCATTGCTGGAATGAGGTGTACGTATAGTGGTGCATGGCTTCAGGAAGGTCCTTTTTCGGCAGCCCGGCTTCCGGGCGCTCGTGTACCCGGCCTACCCAGCGAACCTGGGCCGTAGGGAACAGCCTCGTTACCCGGTCCGGGCCGAAGGCTCCCTTATGGAACTCATGGCCGAATGCGATATTGATGCGTTTCAGGGAATATTGGGCATCCTTAGGGCCTTTCTTGATTTCGTTGATAGCCGCTGCGGCTTCCGGCGTCAGCCGTTCGTCCGCGTCCAGGTACAGAATCCAGTCTCCTTTGGCCTGGGTCAGGGCAAAATTCCGCTGAGCCGCAAAGTCTTCGTCCCAGGCCCGGTAGGCCACGTCCGCGCCTAAAGCTTTTGCCAACTCCACGGTCCTGTCTTTGCTGCCGGAATCTACAATCAATACCTGGTCCCCGCACAACTTGGCAGAAGCCACTACGTCCGGGATATTCTTTTCTTCATTGCAGGTCAGGATAGCTACGGTCAGTGTACTCATACGATTGCTCCTTTTCTCTACAGCAGTTCCGGATGGCGCAGCAGGTAGCCGGACAAATCCAACAAGGCTTCCCGTTCCTCCTGATAAGGCGGCTTACCTTCCTCCAGGGCCTCCGGCCCATACTCCGGACCCAGGGGCTGATAGTGGTCGCCGGAATACGTGCCATAGGCATCCTTGCGCAGCCAGTGATAAGGCGACACCACATGGTCCACCGGCTCAAACAGGGAACTGCGCAGGGAATAGTACGGAAAACCCTGAGGGGCGATCAATTCCATGATAGTAGGCGCAATGTGCATGTGTCCTCCGATAGTATTGCCTCCGAAGCTGTCTCTGGACAGTTCCGGATGGTTGAATAGCAGCACAGGGCTGTGCCGTTCCCGCAGATTGCACTCCCGTCCCATCAGGGAGGTCTTGCTGAGCACAGGGCTCATGTCGATGGAATGATCTCCTGTCAGGATGAACAGGCAGTCCGGGTAATGTTCCTTCATGGTCCGGATAAATTTCCCCAGGGCCTGGTCTGAGAACCAGAATGTACCCAGGTTCTTCTGGATTTCCTTATTCTTCCGGATATCGTCCGGAGCCTCAGGCATGACCTTTTCCGGGTCATAGCCGTATTTTGCCAGAGGAATCTTAAAGGGTCCGTGGTAACTGGTAGTATAGAGGAAATGGAACTGGTAAGGCCCGTTAGCCTGTTCCTGTTGGAGGATCAGCTCCGCGGCTTTTTCCAGGAATACATTGTCATAGATGCCCACCCAGGTTTTCGGAGCATCGGGCCCGCAGAAATCCGTGGCGGTCATGACCTGGTCGAACCCGCAGGCCGGGGCAAACTGGTTGAAGTTGCCGTAGGTTACGTTGCCACCGTACCAATAAGTAGAGTGATACCCCAATTTTTTCAGCTGCCGGGGCAGAGCCGTAGGCAAGTTGTTCTTCCAGAAGGATTCTTTTTCATTGAGTTCCAGCCCTGCGTCAAAGATGCCGCTCATGAGGCTGACGATGGAGGGCCGGGAAATAATGCCGGCACTCAGGGCGCTGGTCAGGGACGCCGTATGGGAGTCGTCCATGAGCTGCCGGCCGCCGCTGACCAGATTCAGGCAGGCAAACTGCGGGTCGAAGAATTGCTGGAGATAGGTTTCCCCAACGAATAAGAAGATGTGGGTCGGTTTTGTGATTCGGGGACCCTGGGCATGGCGCAGGAACCCATAAGCCGGATTTTGCAAGGTCTCCAAAGGTTCCGCTACGGTCCTGAAGGGCTCTATAGCGCGCAAATCCTGCTCATCCGTATGTTCGTAGGCCGGATTCAGTTTATGTTTCTTGACTTGTTCCAAGGCCACCAGGTCATCCACTGTAGCTTTGGCAAAGAACACGTCTTTTTTCACGATACTGGGAATGGTATCCCACTCCGGTTTATCATCATGCCAGAAGGTTCCCCCATAGCGGAACCAGTAAAAAGCAGCAATGCAGCCCAGGAAGACCACCGTATTAAACCCGTAATGGAGGATGGGATTAGCCAGTTCCGGATAAGGCACACTGGGCAGGGCCAGCAGCCAGACCAGGCACACATAGCAAAACAGAGCGTAGGGAATGAGGCTGAGAAACAGCACCGCGCCGTGATCCTGATGGAAAAGGATATCCACCAGGTTATGTTTTTCTGCTTTCATACCCAGTTTCAGGATCTGGTTATAGATATCGTGAAAGTGTTTGTAGAACAGCATCTTGCCCACAAAGGCCACGTACAGCACAAGGCTGTACAGCAGTCCCCCAATGAGCCGGAGCAGATCTCCATAGTTCCTGTAAGCAGGCAGAAACGCTCCCGGCAGGGAAAGCACCACCAGCGGGATCAGGAATACATAGGCATTGAAGTCCATGCCCCACCAAAAGCCATAGCGGAAGCAATGCCAGATGACGTTTCCCTTGCCCTTCAGGCTGTCATAGGGTTCATACACCAGGATGAACAAGGCCCTGAACAGAGCACAAAGGATGGGAAAAAACAAGAACAGTTTTATATCCTGCTGCAAGGATAAAAAGAAAGCGCTAAACACGATTGTCCTCCTTAGAAAAAAGGAGTACTGCCTAGACAGTACTCCTTACGATTTCATTGGTGGGCCCACAAGGATTCGAACCTTGGACCAACCGGTTATGAGCCGGGGGCTCTACCGCTGAGCTATAGGCCCAATGAAACAGATGTAACAGAAAAATTATATACTAAGATAAAATCTCTGTCAAATCATTCCAAGAATTCCTTCAGAGGCTTGCTGCGTTTCGGGCTCCGCAATTTCCGCAGGGCTTTGGCTTCAATCTGACGGATCCGTTCACGGGTCACGCCGAAGCACTGGCCCACTTCTTCCAGGGTACGGGTCTTGCCATCCTTCAGTCCGAACCGCAGTTCCAGAACCCGTCTTTCCCGGGCACTGAGATGTTCCTTCAGCACCTTGCCCAGCTGTTCCTGCAACAGCGTATAGGAAGCCGCATCAGCAGGAGAAGGAGCTGCATCGTCTTCAATGAAGTCTCCCAGATGGGAATCTTCTTCTTCGCCGATAGGTGTTTCCAGGGACACCGGTTCCTGGGCAATTTTCTGGATTTCCCGAACCCGTTCTACAGGCACATCCATTTCCTGGGCGATTTCATCCGGCGTCGGTTCCCGGCCCAATTCCTGCAGCAGCTGACGGGATACCCGCACCAGTTTATTGATGGTTTCCACCATATGTACAGGGATCCGGATAGTCCGGGCCTGGTCCGCAATGGCCCGGGTAATGGCCTGACGGATCCACCAGGTTGCATAGGTACTGAATTTAAAGCCTTTATTGTAGTCGAATTTTTCAACGGCTTTGATAAGTCCCAGGTTACCCTCCTGGATCAGATCCAGGAACAGCATGCCGCGGCCTACATACCGTTTGGCAATGGACACAACCAGTCTCAGGTTGGCTTCGGACAAGCATTTCTTGGCGTTGTCCCCGCAGGCTTCCAGGCGATGAAGGAGCCGGTTAAACCGCTTTTTGGCGTCCTCCAGCTGATTCTTTACGTCTTCATCCACTTTCTGATGGGAAGCCTTGTCGTCTATGACGGCAAACAGTTCCTGCAGAAGCCCCAGGTTCCCTTCTGCCGTCTCTTCCTCCTCTGTATCCGGTTCCTGTTTCGGCATATGGAGCACTTTATATTTATTTTCCACCAGCAGTCTTGCCAGACGCTTTGTCTCATCCTGAGTAAAGGCCTTGTGCAGTTCCTTATACTCGTCAAATTCTATCGTCTTTGTATCTGCTGCTAATTCCTGGATTTTTTTATACAGCAGGCTCACGGACCGGCTGTCGCACCAGATGCTTTCCTCCTGGATCAGCTCATCGGCCTGACCCAGCAGTTTTACGATGGACAACCTCCTGTTGACCGGCTCCCATGTGCCATCCGGCTTGTCCCCGTGAAGGATGGCTTTGGCCTGATTGCCCTTGTCCGCCCGCTTAGCCAGCTTGATTTCGTCGTTCCCCACCAGCAGGGGTACACGGCCGATTTCTTTCAGGTACATGCGGACAGGGTCGTCCACAATGACCCCTTCCGGTACGGTCAGGTTCGCCAGCTCGGCTTCATCCACCTTCAGCTCGTCTTCTTCATCAATGACGGGCGGTTCATCGTCGTCGGAATCATCGTTGACGATTTCGATATCTTTCTCGGCCAGTCTGGCATAAATTGTGTCAATCTGGTCCGGAGTCAGATTCTCGTCTTTTTGCAACAGATCCAGGATCTTGTTGTTATGAAGGACCTTTTTATTTTTCTTGGCCAAAACTTCCAATTCCTCAATATATTCTTCCGGAGTCCTGGTCTTATCTTTCTTTATGGTTTTTCCTTTGCTGCCCGTTTTATTTTCCGCCTTTCCTGCCACTTTCGTTGTCCTTCTCTTTTTGGGAAGAGCTTTTGCCTTGCCGGCTTCTGTAGAGATAGTTTCCTTCCCCTCCGCAGCAGCAGCTGTCCCCTCTTCTGATAGCTGTACCTCCAAGGTCTTTTTCTCTATGTCAGTCATTGGGGCGTTCCTCCTTCCTTTCAACGGGAAAAATCCTGTTTAGCGATGCTGTACCAGCAGCATAAATTTTTCCACTTCCAACTTTATTCGCCGACATTCTTCTAATTCCTGCAAAAATTTTTCATTTCCCTCTTTTTCATAGGTTTCCGCCAGCTGGCTATGTTTTTCGTACTCTTTTTTCAGTGCCGCTGCCTGCAGGAGATTCAAACAGTCTGCCAGAATGGAAGGCAGGCTGGACAAAGGTAAATTCAGATTCAAAATCGTGTTCAGTTCTTCCGCGCCCTTTTCCGACAGCTGGGCAAACAGGTCTCTGGGGTCCTGGTAGATGCCTTCCTGCCAGCATTTCAGCAGGAGCTGGAAGATTTCCTGACGGGCTGTAGTCGTAAAGGAATCCACATGGACCATGCCTTCCTGGCCGGGCTGGGGCTGTACACCCTCCAGCAGGGCCCGCAGCACATGGCGTTCCGCCTGTTCTGTAGCACTGGTTACCACGGTCTTCTTCTGGGTCAGCCATTCCGGATTGAATTGCTTGCCCCCGGTGGTCTGGGTCAGTTTCCGGTATTCGCTTTGGATCAGGCCCTCATCAATGGCCAGCCTTCTGGACAGATCCCGGATCCTTTCCCCCACTTCCACATCACTGGCGCATTCCTTGAAGAAAGGCAGGACCTTAGCCACCGTTTCCACTTTGCCGCTAAGGGTTTCCGTATCTTCCTGCTCCAGTACCGTATCCACCTGGTAATCTATGCCGGGCTTTGCACTGGCCAGCAGCTGTTCAAAGGCTTCCCTGCCTTCCTTACGGATAAATTCGTCCGGATCCTTGCCCTCTGTCACGTGCATGACCCGGCACTTGAGCCCTGCCTGGAGCGCCAGGGGAATGGCCCGCATTGCCGCCGTCCGTCCGGCCTTGTCGCTGTCGAAGCAGAACACCACTTCCGGCGTCAGCCGTTTCAGGATGATGGCCTGCTGTTCTGTAAACGCTGTGCCCATAGAGGCTACGGCCCAGTCTATGCCTGCTGCATGGAGGCTGATGGCATCCATATGGCCTTCCACAATCAGGGCCTGCTGCCTTTGCCGGATGGACCGCATGGCTCTGTCCAAGCCGAACAGCAATCTTCCTTTGTGGAACCAGGGGGTCTCCCCTGTGTTCATATATTTGGCTGGAGACGCCTTGGCATCCAGGATCCGGCCCGTAAAGCCTACCACCCTGCCCCGGGGATCTTTAATGGGAATCATGACCCTGCCCCGGAATTTGTCATAGACACCGCCGCTGTCCCTCTTACTGACAAGGCCTGCCTTCAACAGGACGTCTTCCTTTACGCCCCGGCCTTCCAGGGCTTTGTGCAGGGTGGAAAAGTCCGGCGGAGCCATACCCAGTTCAAAGGATTCTATAATCTCCTTCCCTATGCCCCTGCCAGCCAGATAGGCCACGCCCTGGCTCCCATACCGGGTATGGATCAGGCAGGAATGGAAGAAGCGGGCCGCCAGCTCGTTGGCCCCCAGCACTTCTTTCGTTTCTTTTTCCCGGGCTGCTTCCTGGGCAGTTTTTGCCCGTTCCGGAATGGGGATGCCATATTTCCTTGCCAAAATCTTCAAGGCCTCGGAAAAATCCACATGGTCCCGTTTCATGACGAAGGAAAATACGTCGCCTCCGGCTCCGCAGCCGAAGCAGTGAAACAAGCCTTTAGCCGGGTCCACAGTAAAGGAAGGTGTTTTTTCCCCATGAAAAGGACAGCAGCCCCAATACCGGCTGCCTTTCCTCTTCAGGTTCACCGTCTCGCCTACGATGGATACCAGATCGGCGGCCTGGCGAACCTGCTCTTTAAAATTTATGAATTTTTCCTTCATATCTTCCATGGACTTCATCCTTTTGATCAAGGGCTATGTGTATTATATTCGACACACAAAGAAGGATTTCCTGCAAAAAGCAGAAAATCCTTCTTGACAAATTCACTCCTATGCACTTATGCGCAGTAACGGTTAATACTCGTAGTCAAACCGTTTCCGCAGATATTCCAGGATCATGCTGGCGGTTTCTTCTATGGCTCTGTTGGTCACATTGATGACCTTGCAGTGCAGCTGCTGCATGACGGCCCGGGCATAATCCAGTTCTTCCTGGATCCGGCGGATATCCGCATAGTTGGCCCCATCCGTCAGGCCCATGGATTTCAGCCGGGCGATGCGGATCTCGTTCAGCTTATGAGGGTCGATGAGGAGCCCGATGATCCGGCTGGAAGGCACCTTGAACAATTCTTCAGGAGGCGGGATCTCCGGTACCAGAGGCACATTGGCGACCTTCAGCTGCTTATTGGCCAGGTACATGGATAAGGGCGTCTTGGACGTACGGGATACGCCGATGATGACCAGATCCGCTTTGGCCAGACCCCAGGGGTTCTTGCCGTCATCGTATTTGATGGCAAATTCCACAGCTGCCACTCTCTTGAAATATTCGTGGTCCAGGGCGTGAATCAGGCCGGGCTGGTTTTTAGGAGTCAGGCCGGAGATCTTTTCTATGGCTCTCAGCACGGGACCCAGGATATCCACCACTTCCAGATCCAGTTCCACAGCTTTCCGTTCTGCAACATCCCGCATTTCCGGAGACACGATGGTATAGCAGACGATTGCATTCTGTTCTTTCGCTTCTGTCAGGACTTTTTCCAGCATTTCTACGCTTTTTACGTAGGGAACCCGGACAATGTCAAACCGTTCCTGGACAAACTGACTGGTCGTAGCCTTTACCACGGACTCCGACGTTTCACCGATGGAGTCCGAAATCGCATAGATAATCGGTGCTTTAGCTATGATAATTCCCTCCTCTTCCTTCTGCCAGTTCTACTAACAGACGGGTAAAATTTGTTTTGGTCACCCGACCTACGACCTGCAGCTGCTTTGGATTGCCGTTTAACTGCCGGACCACAGGCAGGCAGTCTATTTCGTGCTCCATGAGACGTCTGGCAGCCGCTGCTGCCGGTTCGTCAGGAACTGCTGTCACAATCTTGCTTAAAGGCGTCATGACCATGGCAATGGGCACCTGATGCAGGTCCGTTCCCGGGCTGATAGCCGACTTCAGCAGATCTTTCCGGGATACGACGCCATGGAGCAGGCCTTCCGGGCCTTCTACCACAAATATCGTTCCCACGTCCTCCAGGAACATGGTAACTACGGCATCATAGGCACTTTTGTCATTGCTGACTACGATGGGCACGGACTTGATATCTTCCACCGTAATGGACGAAAGCTCTTCCTGTAACAGCCCCAGTGTATTCTTGCCGGTATAATAATAGCCTACCCGGGGACGGGCATCCAGCACACCACTCATAATGAGGATGGCCAGGTCGGAGCGGAGAGCCGCCCGGCTGAGGCCCAGTTCTTTCGCAATGGTCTCTCCGGCAATAGGTCCTTCCTGCCGGACAATTTCGGCAATCTTTTTCTGTCTTTCACTGAGCGGAATAGGAATCGCCCCCTTTCCCTGCTGTATTTAATAGAACTATTATAAAACAAAACAAGGAGCCGGTGCAATTCCTCGGCTCCTGTTTTTTAATCGGTTAACTCTTTTTACCAGGCCAGTTCTTCTTCATGATGGTTACGGCCCCGGCCGGTCAGTTTATCCAAAATCAGCCGCTGCTCTACCTGAGCGACCATCTTCTTCGTGAACTTCACAGCATCCGGGTTCACGCTCATGCTATCGATGCCGCTCTGCACCAGGAATTCAGCGAATTCAGGATATACGCTGGGAGCCTGGCCGCAGATGGAGACAGTCTTGCCATCTTTATGGGCCGTTTCAATCAGGTGACGGACAGCCCGCTTTACAGCCAGATTCCGTTCGTCAAACAGATGGGAAATCACATCATTATCCCGGTCACAGCCCAGGGTCAGCATGGTCAGGTCATTGGACCCGATGGAATAGCCATCGACGAACTGGTTAAATTTGTCTGCCAGGATGATGTTGGCAGGGATTTCAGCCATGAGCCATACCTTGAAGTCAGGACCTCTGTGCAGACCTTCTTCCGCCATGATGGAGACGACTTTCGCACATTCGTCCACGGTGCGGCAGAAGGGAATCATGACGTTCAGGTTCTTCAGGCCGTATTCTTCCCGGACTTTGCGGACGGCTTTGATTTCCAGCCGGAAGGCTTCCGTGTACTTGGGATCGTAGTAGCGGGAAGCACCCCTCCAGCCCAGCAGGGCACTGGGTTCGTGGGGTTCGAATTCTTCCCCACCCTTCAGGTCTCTGTATTCGCTGGACTTGAAGTCGCTGAACCGCAGGGTGACAGGCCGGGGAGCCATGGCGGAGCAGACTTTGCGGAAGCCGTCAGCCAGGGCATCCACCACTTTTTCAGGGTGGCCGGTCTTGATGAGATACAGAGGATGTTCATGGATATAGGTAGTCCAGATGAATTCTTCCCGCATGAGGCCGATGCCGTCGCAGGGCAGGCTGGCATATTTTTCTGCCAGGGCAGGATCGCCCAGGTTCATGTAGATCTTCGTACCGGTCACAGGGAAGGTTTCAGCAGCTACCACCTGTGCCTGAGGAGCCGCAGCAACAGCAGCTTTCTTCACCTGCAGGTTGCCGGCAAACACGACGCCGTTGGAAGCATCTACAGTCACTTCTTCCCCATCCAGCAGGACTTCCGTAGCGGCCTGACCACGGCTCTTGGTGCCTACGATACAGGGAATGCCCAGTTCCCGGCTGACGATGGAAGCATGGCAGGTCATGCCGCCGCTGTCCGTTACAATAGCCTGAGCCTTCTTCATAGCAGGCACCCAGTCAGGAGCGGTCATTTCCGTAACCAGGATTTCCCCGTCGTTGAATTCGTCAATATCGGACGGGTCCTTGATGACGTGGACTTTGCCGTAGCCCATGCCCGGGCTGGCCGGCAGACCTTTGATGAGGACTTTTGCGTTTTCTGCAGAATTATTTTCCTGTGCCACTTCCTGCGCCTTCTTTTCTTTATTTCTCCGGGACCAAACCGTTTCAGGGCGGGCTTGCAGGATCCAAATCTTGCCATCCCGTTCGTCAATGCCCCATTCCATATCCATGTAGCAGCCATAATGGGCTTCAATTTTCTTAGCATACCCGGCCAGTTCCAGGATCTGGCTGTTGGTCAGGGTCTGTTTCTTCCGGTCAGCTTCCGGTACGGGCACTTCTTCCGTATCGCCGCCGATTTTGCGGACCAGTTTTACGTCCTGCTCGTTTACCGTAGCGGACAGGATCTTCATGTCGGCTTTGGAGACGATGTAGCTGTCCGGGGTCACGATCCCGCCAACTACGTATTCGCCCAGGCCCCAGGCCCCTTCGATCATGATGTTCTTGTCGTCCCCGTTGGCCACGTTCACGGTGAACATGACACCGGCAGCCTTGGAGAACACCATCATTTGGACTACAGCGGACAGAGCCAGGGACAGATGGTCATAGCCCTGCTTTTCCCGATAATAGACGGCCCGGTCCGTGAAGCAGGAAGCATAGCATTCCTTGACTTTTTGGATGACCATATCGGCACCCTGGACGTTCAGGTACGTATCCTGCTGGCCGGCAAAGCTGGCATCCGGCAGATCTTCGGCCGTAGCGCTGGAACGGACGGCTACATAGGGGGCTTCTTCCCCGACTTTTGCAGCCAGTTCTGCGTAGGCATTGCGGATAGCGTCCTGCAGATCCTGAGGCATTTCCTGTTCCATAATGGACTGCCGCAGCTGCTTGCAGATGGTGCTCAGCTGATCATTGTCTTCCACATCCGTCAGGCCTGCTAACAGGCTGCGCATTTTTTCGCCCAGACCGGTTTTTTCTATAAAATAACGATAGGCATGAGCAGTGGTAGCAAAGCCATAGGGTACGGGCACATCCGTCTTAGAGGTCATTTCCCCCAGAGAAGAGGATTTGCCGCCTACAATATCCACGTCTTTTCTTTCCAGTTGTTCAAACCACAATAAATACGCTTGGGATTTATCCATCATTTTCGCTCCTTTGCACACACTATATCGCTTATATCTCGTCGATATAGTGTATACTATAGCACTATGTTGTGGCATAATCAAGGGATTTCTTGAGAAAAAGTGAAGAGCGAAGAGATAAGAGCGAAGAGGCGCCTGCGGCGGGCTGGGATTGAGACGTCAGACGTCAGACGTCAGCTTGGTAGTGCGTGGGATGGAGTTCGTCGATTAATCCGTGAAGTTACGCACAAAAAAGAGATGTCCAGTCGGACACCTCTTCACTCTTCACTCTTCGCTCTTCGCTTTTACTTAGCAACGGGCTCCTTGTGCACAAACGCCTTGCCTACGGGGACCCAGGCGGCTACATACGTATGGCTGGGAGAATCGAAGGCAATGGGATGGAGCTTAGACGAATCCACTTTGCCGTTGGTCAGGATGGATTCATCCACGGTAATATTCACGATTTCCCCTACCAACCGTTCGTTTTCGTCATCGTAGCTCTTGACCTTGCATTCCAGGGTCATGGGCAGTTCCTGGAACACAGGGGCATTGACGTTGGCGGCCTTCACTACGTGGAAGCCGGCTTTAGCTACCTTATCCGGTTCCTTGTTGCCAGAGACCATGCCCACATAATCGCAGGCGGCCAGCTGTTCCCGGGTACCTACGCTGACGGTGAAGGCACCGGTCTTCTTCAGGTTGGCTACGGTCTTGTGGCCCCGGCCCAGGCACAGGGAAATCTCGTTATCGTTGCTGATGCCGCCCCAGGCCGCATTCATGGCGTCGGGCACGCCGTTTTCGTCATACGTGCCGATAATATGGACGGGCATAGGGAAGGTTAATGTTTTCGGTCCTAAATCTTTGCGCATGTTGTTCACGCTCCTTATTGTGATACTTCTATTATACCTTTTCTGGCAAGTCAGTTTCCAGTGTAGAAAGCCGTAATTAACTTACACGTATACCTTAAAATCCACACCAAATTCCAAGACAACTCCGTAGGGGCTTATCGTAAGATAAGCCCACTAAAGCTGTTCAGGTAAGGAATCCTTGGTGGGGCTGTTGCAGTTATTTAATATACTTTTTTCGTCACTAGCTAAAGATAGCCCATTGCTACTGTAATAAACATTGGTAAGAGTGAAACGT
>OMUE01000183.1 GCA_900314165.1 uncultured Acidaminococcus sp. | reverse complement strand
TTTACCCAGGTGGATAAGATCCGGAGCCTGGGCCTGGAATGCCCTCTGGCTGCAGAAGTCGCGGCTGCGCTGCAGAAACAGGGTCACAAACTGCCGCCAATTCTCACTCATAAGGAGCTGTGTGAAGCATTATGTCCATCCAAGTAGATCATATCTCCTATACGTATATGCCGGGCACCAGCCTGGAAAAGAAAGCCCTGGACGACGTGTCCTTTACGCTGGAAAAAGGCGAATTCGTGGCCCTTATCGGCCACACGGGCAGTGGTAAATCCACGCTGGCTGAGCACCTGAACGGCCTGCTGCACCCGACCACGGGCAAGGTGCTGGTGGATGGGGTGGACCTGTCCGGCAAGGGCCCTGAGGCCAAGCAGGCTCGGAACCAGGTGGGTATGGTGTTCCAGTACCCGGAGCACCAGTTGTTTGCAGAAACCATCTACGAAGACATCGCCTTTGGCCCCCGCAACCAGGGGAAGACGGAATCGGAAGTGGAAGAAGCTGTACGCAGTGCTATGGCTTTTGTGGACCTGGACTACGAGGAATTTGCGTCCCGCAGCCCCTTCCAACTGTCCGGAGGCCAGATGCGCCGGGTGGCTATTGCCGGTGTCATTGCCATGGAACCGGCCTACCTGATTATGGACGAACCCAGTGCCGGCCTGGATCCGGTAAGCCGGGACAACATCTTTAACCAGCTTATGAAGATCTTCAAAGAACGGCACATGGGCGTACTGCTCATTACCCATAGCATGGAAGAGGCAGCCCAATATGCCCAGCGTCTGCTGGTCATGAGTGACAGCCGGCTGCACCTGGATGGTCCTGCCCGGGAACTGTTTACCCATAACCGGGATACCTTGGAAAAATTGTCCGTGGATGTGCCGGAAAGCGTGAAGCTGGCAGAGGAACTGCGGAATGCCGGTGTGCCCATCGAAGGTACGCCGCTTACCAAGGCCGAGCTTATCCGGGCTATCGATCAAGCAAAGGGGTGGAAAGCATGCTGACGGATATTACATTGGGACAATATTATCCGGGCAATTCCTGCATCCACCATCTGGATCCCCGGACGAAGATTTTGTCCGTATTGTTCTTTATGGCTCTCGTCTTTATGGCCAATTCTCCCGTGTCCTACGGGCTGCTCATCGGTTTCCTGATCGTAGCAGCGGGGCTGGCCAAACTGCCTGCAGGCCTATTGCTGCGGTCCATCAAACCCCTGTGGGTCATTATCATGCTAACCATGGTGATCCATTTCTTTACGGATCCCGGCAAGGTTTTGTGGAGCTGGAAATTCCTGACGCTGACGGAGGAAGGCATCATCATGGGCGTCAAGATGTCCCTGCGGCTGGTGCTGCTGCTCCTGGTGTCCTCCCTGATGACGTTTACCACGTCGCCCATCGTGTTGACTGACGGCATAGAATCCCTGCTGCGGCCTTTTAAGAAGGTGGGCGTGCCTGCCCACGAGCTGGCCATGATGATGACTATTGCCCTGCGGTTCATCCCGACACTGCTGGAAGAAACGGACCGGATCATGAAGGCTCAGATGTCCCGGGGGGCAGATTTTTCCTCCGGCAATATCATGAAACGGGCCAGGAACATGCTGCCCATCCTGATTCCCCTGTTTATCTCCAGCTTCCGGAGAGCAGACGAGCTGGCCCTTGCCATGGAAGCCCGCTGCTACCGGGGTGGCGAAGGCCGGACCCGCATGCATCAGCTGGTGTTCGGCAAAGGGGACGGTGTGACGGCTGTGGTTATGGCGGCCCTGTTTGCCGTGCTGGCCTTTCTCAAATGGGGGCTGGCGGCATGACGCGTCACGGAATCAAGGCCATCGTGGCCTACGATGGCACAAATTACCAGGGCTTCCAGCGCCAGACCAATGGCGTGGGAGTCCAGCAGGTACTGGAACGGGCGCTTACGGAAGTGCTGGGAGAACCTATCCTGATCAAAGCTGCAGGCCGGACGGATGCGGGAGTTCATGCCCTGGGCCAGGTCATTTCCTTTGTGACTTCGTCTCCTATTCCCCCGGAAAATTACCGTCGGGCCCTGGAGCCCCATCTACCGAAGGATATCTCTGTCCGGGAAGCCTTTTACGTGCCGGAAGAGTTTCATGCCCGCTTTGATGCGGTGGATAAGACGTATCAGTACAAGGTACTGTATGATCCTTTATACAATCCCTGTGTCCGGAACCAGGTGTGGCAGGTCCGGGTACCATTGGATGTGGAGAAAATGAACGAAGCGGCAAAGCTGATCGTGGGCACTCACGACTATTCTGCCTTCAAGAACGCCGGCAGCCAGGACACGTCTCCGGTGCGGACCATGACAGAGGCTTACTGGGTTCAGGATGGAGATTTGTACACCTTTACCATTACGGGAGATGGTTTTCTTTACCGAATGGTCCGGAATCTGGTAGGCTGTCTGGTGAAAGTGGGCAGCGGTCAGTGGGATGTGGCAAAATTTGCCCAGGTCATGGCCGAAAAGAACCGCAAGAAAGCCGGCATGGCCGCCCCCGCGCAGGGCCTGTATCTCGTACATGTGACGTATGATGAGTGAAAAGCGAAAAGCGAAAAGTGAAAAGGCGCCTGCGGCGGACAAGGAAGAAATAAAGCGAAGAGGGTGCGTTGCCCAGCGGGCTGTCGCCCCCATAGGGGGAGAGGGCCATCGTAGATGGCGAGGGGGCAGTGCAGCGCACACTAACCTCTCACCCCTAATCCCCAATCCCTAATAAAGGAGCGGTTGACTATACCTTAAAGTTATAGCCAACCGCTCCTTTATTCTATTTGCCCCACAGTTAATTAAGTTGTACACTATACACTGTGATATTTTACGAAGAAAAGAGGAAGGTTTATGAAAAATTTGTGGGTAAAAAGAACGGCAGCGGCGGCAATTCTGACTACCATTGCCTTAGGCGGCGCTAACTGTGTATGGGCTTCAGAAGCCAAAGAAGCTCCTGTCCAGGACATTGTTATTACGGCGAACCGGTTGAAAAACACGAAGGCCGATACTCCGGCTGACGTGACCGTCATTACGGCCGAAGACATTGAAAATAAGGGCTATCGTACCGTCACGGACGCTTTGGAAGATGTGCCCGGGGCGAGAGTAATGCAGAATGGTTTGCGTGCCTACGAAAGCCTTATTTCTCTAAATGGTGATCAACGTGTACTGGTTATGGTAGATGGTCGTCGCTTTAACCAGAGCATGGGCAGCATGGCCAAAGCTACGTTTGATGCTAATACTCTTCCCCCTGTTGGCATGATTGAAAGGATTGAAGTCGTTAAAGGTGGTTCTTCTACTTTATATGGCTCCGATGCTGTTGGTGGCGTCATTAATATCATTACAAAGACTCCCGAAGAGACTACAGGTAAGGTGCGCGTTGGCTATGGCTCTTGGGGCACACAGGATTTAAGTGCCATAGTAGGCGGTAAAGTAGACAAGACCGGTATTCAGGTAGCTGCCGGCAGAAATAAAGCTTCTTATACAAAATATAAAGATACGAACGGAGATACTAAAAAGTGGCCTGGACAATCTGATTATCGTCAGGATGCTGTGTCTCTGAAACTGACGCAAGACTTTACTGATTCCGATGGGCTAACCTTCAATTATGATTATTCTATTTTGAATGGGAATAATCCTTTTAGCGTCAATCCTTATTCTTATTTTCCATCCCATATCAATAAGAAAACAAATAATGTGGGCTTAAAATATGATTGGAATCGCAATGCCGGTAATAGTGGCTATGTACAGGCTTATAGAAATTATTACAGCTACTATAATCAGGGCGATATGAATGAAACTGATTGGACATTAGAAGGTCAGCAGAATTTTGTCCTCTCTGATATGAATACTTTAGTTGGCGGCTTAGAATATCGTCATGCTAAGGCAGAAAATGCTCAAAGCTATAACGGATCTAAAGGTTATAACAACAAGGCAATCTTCCTGCAAGATCAATGGAAGTTTGCACCTACCTGGCAATTAAACACTGGTGTCCGCTATGATGACCATAGTAAATCCGGGAATCGGACTACTGGCAGCGCTGCTATTAATAAGAAATTCAGCAAAGACAGCAACGCTTATCTGTCTTGGAACCAGGTGTTTAGAACTCCGACCATTGACGATTTATATTACTACGTTGATTATGGTATGTGGGGTAAATATGTAGGCAACGAAAACTTGAAACCGGAAACAGGCAATGTCTGGAACTTGGGATATAACTTCAAGGCAACTCCGAAGACTGATGTCAGCATCAATGCCTTCTACAGCCGTCTGCATAATGCTATCAATTGGCAGGTTATGCCTAACTGGGATAATTATGTTGAAAACGTTGATAAGGAAAAGAAACGTGGCTTGACCTTATCTGTAAACCATGAAATCGATAAGCATTGGGATGTGAATGCTGCATATACATATGTGAAAGTTGAAGCCAATAAAAATGATACCTCTTATGTAAAAGATCTGAACTATGCCCCTAACTACTATCAATTTGGCGTCCGTTTCCACGATACTGTTTGGAATGTATCTCTGACTGGCCGCGCTGCTAACGGTCTCAGCAGACAACGGTATGGAGAAAACCGCTACCTGACCATGGACCTGAATGCCCGATATAAATTCAGCAAGAATTGGACGGGCTTTGCTTCCATCTATAACCTGAATAATGCAGCCTATGCAGAAACGGGAAGCAATGGTTATGGTGCCACCATTACTCAGGACTACTATCCTATGCCCGGCCGCCGGTACATCATCGGAGCGGAATATAGCTTCTGATGCGCGGATAGAAGCGAAAAGCGAAGAGCAAAGAGCGAAGAGGCGGCCGCTGGCCTGGCCGCTGGGCAGCGCCCTGTCCGCCCTCGCTTCAGCGGGGGCAAGTCTGATTAGAGCTATCAGCCTCCTCTCTGTCCGCCCTTTTTAAGGGCGGGGGACCATCCGTAAGGATGGTGGTGGGTTCGCGTAGCCGGTGGTGGGGGTGTCCGTCCAGAGGACTCACTCTTTTAGAAAAAATTAAAAAGGAGCTGTTGCACTGGCGACAGCTCCTTTTTATAATTAAGTGGTAATGAAAGGGGGATCCTATGGCCATATTTAAAGTTCTGCTGCTCATTGTTTGCCTTTTTGTGTCTTCCTGCGGCACCGCACCTAAACCTGCTTCCACGGGCTACACCGTCACAGACGTGCGGGGCAAAACCATTACGCTCAAAACCGTTCCGAAAAAGGTACTGACGGATTCCCTTCACCTGGACGAAACGGTGCTGACCCTGGTGCCGGCGGACCATTTAGCCGGTGTCTATGTGCTGGACATCGAGCCGGGCCTGTCCTTTATCGCCGGAGAGACGAAAACCGTGGCACCGAAATTCAGCCAGCTGACCCCGGAAATGGTAGTGAAGCTGGCCCCGGACGTGTTCTTCGGCTCCCAGTGGTCCGACCCGGGCCTTGTGGCCAAAGTGGAGGAAATGGGCATTCCCGTGGTGCTGTGCTACGGGCCCGTCACTGTTCAGCAAATCCGGGATAATGTACAGCTTATGGGCAAGGTGCTGCAACGGGAACCTGCAGGCCAAAAGGTGCTGCAGCAGATGGATACGGAATTGCAGCAAATCCATGAGGTGGTGTCCCAGCAGCCCCAGCCCCGGCCTGTAGGTCTTTTGGTATCCCTTATGAGCCGCTATGGGGGCGAAGGGTCCCTGTACGATGAATTGAGCCGTCTGGCCGGCTTTCGCAACGGGCTCCGGGAGGCCGGTATCAAAAACGGCCAGGAGCTGACACGGGAAGGGATCCTGAAAGCAGATCCGGATTTCTTCCTGGTGTCCCAGCCCTATGAGGCGGAGCAGGAAGTTTACAATAAATTTCAGGACGCGTTTTTTGCAGATCCTTCCCTGCAGGGCCTGAAGGGGCTGCACCACAGGGTGCCCCTGCAGGACAAATACGTATATGATGCATCCCCCATGGTGATCTACGGCATCAAAGCCATGGCTAACGGGGCCTTTGGCAAAGAACTGTTTCCGCTGCCTGCCGGGCAGCTGTTGAAAGGATATTGATATGCTGGCTTCTATAGAACAGGGAATCCTGGGCTACAAAGAAAAAACAGTCCTGCAGGACGTGGCTTTTCACGCCGCTCCCGGGGAATACATCGGCCTCATCGGTCCCAACGGGGCCGGCAAGACCACGCTGCTGCGGACGTTAGCGGGCATCCAGCCTCTGTTGGGCGGTCAGGCTATCCTGCTGGATAAGCCTTTGGCTTCCTACGACCGCAAGGCTATCGCGAAAATCCTTGCCTATCTGCCCCAGGAGCGGCCGCTGCCCTTTTCCTATACGGCGGGGGAAGTGGTGCTGACAGGGCGGTATCCCTACTTGTCCTGGTATGCCCGGGAAGGAGTGACCGAACGGGAGCTGGTGAAGCAGGCTTTAGGCGTCGTGGGGCTATCCGATGATTTGGATACCCCTGTGAATCTATTGTCCGGAGGCCAGCAGCAAAGAGTGTTCTTTGCCCGGATCCTGCTGCAGCAGGCTCAGCTGTATATTTTGGACGAACCTACCACGGGCCTGGATTTCGTGTACGCCCAACGGGTGTGTCAGTTGTGCAGCCTTTTAGCCCGGCTGGGCCGGACGGTCATTACTTCCGTCCATGACCTGGCTCTGGCTGCGGCCTATTGCACGAGACTGATCCTGGTGGCTCAGGGCACGGTCCTGGCCCAGGGAATCCCTGCAGAAGTACTGACGGACGAAAACCTCAGCAGGGCCTATGGAACGCCCTGCCATAGATCAGGACAAGGCCTTTGGGTCCGGGCAGAGGAATCTGCTGCTCAACAGGCCGGACAGCTCCAGCTGCTGAAACAACTTTTAGGAATCTAGGAGGATTTTAGATATGGAATGGCTTACACATAGCTGGCAATTTTTCCTGCGGGGCGGCGTGCTCATGTGGCCCCTGCTGGCCTGTTCTCTGGTCTCCCTGACCATCGTATTGGAACGGCTGGCCTATTTCCGCAAGGAGGATTCCGGCCGGGACTACCCGAAACAGTTTTGTGACCTGCTGCGGCAAGGGGCGGAGGACAAGGCTTTGGAGCTTTCTCAGAAGACGCCCGGGGAAGCTGCAGCTTTGGGGGCAAAACTGTTATCCGCACCAAGCTGGACGGCCCGGCAGGAAAGCTATGTGACCGGGGAAAGCCGGCAGGTCCTGAACCATTTGGAAAAAGGCCTGAGCTACCTGCAGGTCATCGTGACGCTGGCCCCCATCCTGGGCCTTATGGGGACCATTACGGGCATGATGGCGTCGTTCCAGGCCCTGGGAGCCCGTTGGGAAAATCCTCTGGCCGTCACGGCCGGCGTGGCGGAGGCTATGATTACGACCATATTCGGCCTAGCCATTGCCATCTTCACCATCTGCTTCCATACGTATTTCAGCCAGAAGCTGCGGACCATCAGCCTGGAGCTGGAACAGATGGATAACACGTTCCTGGAAAATGCCGGCAGGACTCAGGGAGGCAGAGGCCTATGATCCATTTATCCGATCCTGCCGGAAAAAAGCCCGGCATCCAGATTTCTCCTCTCTTGGACATGGTGTTCCTGCTGCTGGTATTTTTCGTGGTGTGCACCATGTACATGAGCCAGCAGCATGGAGTGGCGGTAGCTCTGCCTCAAAGCGCCGGCCAGGTCCTGCAGGAAACGCCGTTAGAGATTACTTTAGCAAAAAATGGAGCGATCTATTACCAGAATGAACAGGTGTCGTCCCAGCAACTGCTGGAAAAAGCCCGGCAGGCGGCGCAAGAGAATCCTAAGCAGCCCGTGACCCTGCGGGCTGACAAGGAACTGAGCTACGGTCGGGTCATGGAAATCCTGGGACAACTTCGGCAAAGCGGCCTGACGGAGTTTTCCCTGGCCGTAGAAGTAGGAAATGCCCATGAGTAGGCCGAAATGGAGCCGGTACTTCCGGTATTCCCTGCTGATTCATGGAATCGTCTTTGCCCTGTTGGGCGGTGCTGCCTTTTATCACCTGCAGCCTGCAGGACAGGCACCTATCAAGGTACAAGTGGTAGTATCTGGTGCAGGGAACTCTGCAGGAAAGCAGGGCAGCAGCGGAAAGCCTGCACCCGCCATATCGAAACCCGTAACTAGTCCGACCACAACGGCGGCATCGGAAGAGGCGTCTGCCGAAGCTAAAATTTCTCCTCAGACTGTAATCAGCCAGCCGGCAAGCCCAGCGCAGGCGCCTGTCAGCGATTCCGGGGAACAGGCTGTACAAAGTACCGTCAGTAGGGATAATGGAACCATTACAGGCAGCTCTGAGGAGACAATGAGCAGCGCAAATGGCGGAAATGGCAAACCTGGTAACAGTGATGCCCCTGGAGATGGGGGAGGCTTC
Source organism: uncultured Acidaminococcus sp. (assembly GCA_900314165.1). The sequence continues at coordinate 4,812 of OMUE01000183.1, read as the reverse complement.
GGCAATGGGGATGCCAATGGCGGCAATTCCGGTGGAGACGGCAATGGGGATGACGGCCCCGGCACAGAAGACTTGTCCGAGCCGGCGACCCTGACCCGCTATGCCAAACTCTATCCCCGGGCCGCCAGGAATGCGGGGGAAGAGGGCAGCGTACTGGTGGGCGTGACCGTAGGCCCGGATGGACACGTGACGGAAGCCTATCTCGAACAGAGCTCCGGCATAGCCAGACTGGATAACGCCGCTGTCAAATCCGCCTACAACTGGCGCTTCAGTCCTGCAAAAAACACCGCAGGACAGCCCATAGCAGGCTCCGCCCAGATTCGTGTCACTTATTCTTTACAAGATTGAATAACCTGCTTGCACGGTTGTTAAGGGACTTGTATAATTTGAAGTACAGAGTTGAGAGTGCCGTAGGGGCGTGCCAGAGCGAAGCGTCGGCCCGCCCGTTAATTCCGAAAGGATGATGAGGATGAAAATTTGGCATAGATGGATGACGGGAATAGTATGCGGGCTGCTGTTGCTGCCCATGGGGCTTGCCGCAGCAGAAGAACCTCTGCCTCAGGCTGCCCGGACGACACTGGAACAATCTTTGGAAGGGGATGTCCAGGACCAGGTGATGTTTGCCCAGGATGGCCTGATCATCCGGAACCAGATCCTGCTGGACGGCCGGCTGAAAATCCAATACCCCAAGGTTCGTGTTGTCGGGAAGAAGGATGTGTCCCAAAAGATTTCCCGCTATTTTACAAAGCGGGCCAAACAGTCCCAGGAGCACTTTAAGAAAGCGGACCGGGGCCAGGAGAAGCTGACGTCCAGGCTGGGGTATGTGCTGAGCTATCACGGCCCACGGTATTTGTCCATCATCGAATACAGCTTCAGCTACTACGAACGGGCTGCCCATCCTTCCAGCTGGGAGCATGGGGTGACCTTTGACCTGACCACAGGGGATGTAGTGCCCTGGCAGCAGGTTGTCGCCCGGAAGAATAAGCGAAAATTTACATTAGAGAATATCAATAAGGCGTTGTGGGCTACGGAATATGGACAGGGAGGCTACTTCTTCTCAGACTTTACGGGTTTGAAGCAGCTGCCCACGAATTATTATGTGGATTCGGAGGGATATATCTGTTTTGTGTTCAACCAATATGAGATTGCTCCTTATGCCGCCGGTATCATCAATCTGAATATGGGCGTTGGTTTGTAAGCAACGGAAAGAAGGCAAAGGAGCTGGGGGCTGCTTTGCCTTTTTCATAAAGACTTCAATGGGGAAAGAAGGAAGCAAAGATGATTTGTGGAAACTGTGGGAAGACCATACCTGATACGACGAAATTCTGCCCGTACTGCGGGACGAAACAGGGACAGATCCCGGCACCGGCTGCGGCTGCTCCAGCACCGGCAGCACCTGTACCGCCTACCCAACCTGTACCACCTGTTCAACCTGCTCAGCCTGCCGGAAATCCGGCTCCTGCAGGAAATCAGGCCAGCAGCCAGGGATTGCGGCAGGAAGGTAACATAGAGACCTTCTTTGCCTTTACGGGCCGCCTGAACCGTTGGCGCTTCTTCAAACGGCTCCTGGGCCTTTTTGGGCTGGGAATCCTGTTTATCATTGTGCCTCTCATGATGTTCGGAGCCTCTCTGAGTGGTGATAGCCTCATTTGGATGTTGATGTCCATGGGTACTATGTTTGTTGCCTATTTTGGCATGGGTGCTGCCTTCCTGGCTATTGGAGGCCTGTCCCTGAATATGCGGCGGATCCACGACTTGGGCATGGCGGAATATTGGATTACCCTGCTGGCCCTTCCTATTGTGAATTTCTTCTTCGGCCTGTACCTGCTGTTTGCCAAAGGTACGGATGGGGATAACCAATACGGGCCGGATCCTTTGAAGCTGGGGTATGGCTATGTGCTGACCTGGCAGCCGGGCAGTGCCGTGGCGGGAGCCCCTGCCGCAGCTGGTGGCATTGCGGCCGCCGGTGATTTGGCTGCAGCCGGTGCGGAAGGTGTCAAAGACCTGGCCGACCGCTTCCAGAAACTGCCGAAAAACCAGAAAATCCTTATTGGCGGCGCTGCTGTTGTCGTTTTACTCCTTCTGCTTATCAATCCTTTCAGCAGCAAGAAGAAGACTACAGCCTATAAGCCCTCCGGAACACCGAAACAGACCGCTCCTGCCAAACCTGGAACCCAGAAGAAGACGGCTCCTGCTCCCAAGGCTCCTGTCCAAAAACAGGTCCGCTATGGCCGCATTACTGGCGAAGACGTGCGCGTGCGGGAGCTGGCTACCACAAACAGTCGGATCCTGGATTATTTTGATAAGGGAGAAGAAGTGACCATTCTGGGCTCTCAAAACGGCTGGTACCGGGTAAAACGCAAAAACGGCCAACAGGGCTGGGTATCCGGTCAGTTCTGTATGCCTTTGAATCAGCAATAAGAAGGTGATCTATTGAAAAGCAGTCATGATGAATTTCTGAAACGCAAAAAGAAAAGTAATGCCAGGGCCAGGCTCGTACTGCTCATCATAGCCTTGCTGCTGATTATGGGCTGCGGCCTAAAAAAAGCTCTGGCCCCTACGCCTGCAGCTCCGGAACCACAGAAGACAAGTGAGACTGTCCAAAAGACTCAACAGGAAGAAACGCTGCCGGATCCAAAGGATACGACCCAATCCCACGAGTATTCCATCCTGATCCAAAAAGGAAAATTCACGTTGTATCTGCTGGATAAGGGCAAGCCTGTAGGCCACTGGAACGTAGCTCTGGGCAAGAATCAGGGACAGAAAGAAAAATCCGGGGATATGAAGACGCCTACAGGGACATTCCCGGTAGATGAAATCATCGATGCTTCCGGCTGGAGCCATGACTTCGGCGATGGCAAGGGGGAAATCCCTCATGCCTATGGCCCCTGGTTTATCAGCCTGGATACGTCAAAACTGAGCAAAGGCAAGTGGGATGGCATCGGCATCCATGGCACTCATGACCCGTCGTCCATCGGCACCCGGGCCTCCGAAGGCTGTATCCGCCTGAATAACAAAGATTTGGAAACCCTGAAAGCCTATGTGAAAGTGGGCACAAAAGTCGTTATAGAAGAGTAATACCGGGAGGTAGAGAACATGAAACCTATGAAGAAAGCTGTAGTCAGCTGCGTGCTGACGGGTGTCTTAAGCCTGGGCCTGTCCTTTGGCATGGCTCCTGCTCCGAAAGCAGAAGCCGGCATCCTGACAGACGTTATCGGTACTGCGATTGGGGGAACCCTCATGCGGGATCAGATCATGAGTCAGTACAAGCAGATCAACAACACGGATGAAGGACGTCAGGCTTGGTTTGAAAAGATGAAGGAAAAGGAAGGGGTCGTGGACGACTGGTCCTTGAATAACCGGCTGGATACCATTATGGACAATGTGATTACCGGGATCAGAGCCGTGGATTCAACTGTAGATAAAAAGCCCTATAATTACTTCATCAGCCCACATGACAGCAATGACATTAACGCCTATTGCACCCTGGGTCACAATGTAAACGTATACGACAGCATTATGGCTTTTATGCCCAATGATGATGAACTAGCTGTCGTACTGGGCCACGAACTGGGCCATGGTCAGAAAGAACATCCTCTTGCAGGTGTAAAGAAGTCCCTGAACGCTGCCATCGTGGCAGGTATGGCCAGCGCTGCGACCGGCGGTATTGCCGATGGAGCTATCGAGCAGCTGTACACTTATACCCAGAATGTGCACCTGTCCAAGCCTATGGAATGGGAAGCAGATAACCTGTCCTTTGATTACATTACCCATACCAGCTACAATCCCGGCGCTACGGCAGCCGTCTGGCAGCGGTTCCTGGATAAATATGGGGATGCCAACATCCACTGGAGCGATCACCCTACGAATACCCAGCGCAGAGAAAACTATGTGAAGAAGTTGAACGAATGGAGCGGCAAACACGTCACGAATAAAGACGGCGTCGTATATGTAAACGGCAAGGAATTTGTAACCCCCAGTGCTACGGATTCCATGTCCGCCAAGGAACGGTCCTATTTCGTCCTGGGCAACCTGGCCGCCGTGTACCACAATAACAAAGTAGCGCCGGAAGCCTACGCCAGCGGCGATACCCTGATGATGGGTGAACAGCCCATTATGACCAGTACCGGCAGTGATCCGGATGCAGCGGTGTTGGCGGAGAAGCTGAATAAGATAAAGTAATAGCGACGAGCAAAGAGTGAAGAGCGAAGAGGAGCACGCTGCCCAGCCCCCTCGCCATTGCCTCGCAAAAGGGCTCTGCCCAGCCCCCTCGCCATTGCTAACGCAATGGCCCTCTCCCCCTACGGGGGCGACAGCTCGCCGGGCAGAGCCCTGTCATCCCCGCAGGGGAGGGGAACCGTGCGTGAGCACGGTGGTGGGGCCGTCCGGCGGACAACTAGCCTCTAACGTCTCACTCAGGACACTAACTAATCGTAACAAAAGTTACAATAAACTTCTTAATTGACAGAACGCGTAGAATTGTTCGGGATCATACGAACAATTTTACGCGTTTTATATATTCCTACGAAAAATAAAGAAAAAGTAAAGAAAGTCATGAGAATCAATGCTTGAAATAGAAATTTTTATATAATAAAGTAAAATAAACGAAAAATACCCGTGGATATGCCTTTTGCATATTGTGCCCTTTCATGGTATTATAATCAAGCGTTCTGAAAAGAGCGCAAGTGCTTCTAACAAGCAGTACTTATCAACAAAAAACATCTTCTAAAAAAGATAAAAAACTTGTTGACAAGGCTTTGAAAGTTTGTTAGAATATACAAGCTGTCAGTCGACAGCAGGTAAGAACCTTGA
>OMUE01000181.1 GCA_900314165.1 uncultured Acidaminococcus sp. | reverse complement strand
TCATGGTGCACAGGCCGCAGCCCACGCACTTGTCATAGTCGATGACAGGAATGCTCCCGTTAGGACCATCGGTGATGGTGATCGCCTGTTTCGGGCAGGTCTTGGCGCAGATGCCGCAGCTGATGCAGGACACCTTGCAGTTGGTCATGGCAGCTTTGCCCTTTTCACGATTGTTGCACTGTACTAATACCTTCTTGCGGGCATCGATCAGTTCAATCAGCAGCTGAGGGCAGGCCTTGGCGCAGGCACCGCAGCCCACGCACTTGTTGTAATCGAATTGAGGCAGACCGTTTTCACCGATCTTGATAGCACCGAAGTTGCAGGCAGCTACGCAGGCGCCATCGCCGAAGCAGCCGAAGTTGCATTGGCCAGGGCCGCCGCCCTGCTGAGCTCTCAGGTAGCAGTTATGCACGCCCTGGTAGTTGGAAGCAGCAGTCCGGTTCGCTACACAGCCGTTGCAGTGCAGACGGGGGATCTTGCGGACTTCTTCACCGCTGCCGGTATCTTCCACACCCATGACGGCAGCAATGGCTTTCTTAGCTTCAGGGTTGGCTACTACGCACCGGGAAGCGTCTTTCTGTTCGCCGCTGACAATGGCATTTGCCAGGGCACCACAGCCTGCATAGCCGCAGCCGCCGCAGTTAGCGCCAGGCAGCAGGTTTGTGATTTCACCAATACGGGGGTCTTCTTCAACGGCGAATTTCTTACCGGCCACAGCCAGTACCAAACCGAAAACGCCGGCTAAGACCACAGCCAAAATAACAGCACTTGTCATAATTTTCAGCTCCTAACTCAGTGGATGCCGCTCATACCCATCATAGCGATGGACATGCAGCTGGCGGTAATCAGCGCGATAGGCAGCACGCGCAGGCATTTGGGAAGATGCTGTTCATCCAGACGTTCACGGATGCAGGAGAACAGCAGGATAGCCATGGTGTAGCCCAGGGACGTACCGATGCAGTTTGCAATAGCTTCAGGGAAGTTGTAGCCCTTCGTAACGTTGTTCAGAGCAACACCCAGGATAGCGCAGTTCGTAGTGATCAGAGGCAGGTAGATACCCATAGCCTTATGCAGGGCGGGCATGAATTTCTTCATGAACATTTCTACCAGCTGTACCAGGGTAGCGATAGCCAGGATGAATACCAGGGTCTGCAGGTATTCCAGATGGAAGGGAACCAGCAGCAGGTGGTACAGGGAATAAGCCAGGATGGAGGCCAGCAGCATTACGAAGCCTACAGCGGCGCTCATGCCGGCGGAGTTGTTGAAGTTCTTGGATACGCCCAGGAAGGAGCACATGCCCAGGAACTGGGACAGGATGATGTTCGTTACGAAAATAGCGCTAAAGAGAATAGCAAAGGAATTACCCATTATTTAGCACCTCTCTCTTTCAGATAGGACACCGTAGCGAAGACGAAGCCCATGGTCAGGAAGGCACCAGCCGGCAGGATGAAGATCAGCACAGGCTGATAAGCGGTGCCCAGAACCAGATGGCCGAACAGCTTGCCGGAACCAACCAGTTCACGGAACGTAGCGATGCAGCACAGAGCGAAGGTATAACCAATGCCCATGCCTACAGCATCCAGAGCGGAGTCCATGATACCATGGTCAGCAGCAAAAGCTTCTGCACGGCCCAGCACGATGCAGTTTACAACGATCAGAGGAACGAATACGCCCAGAGCTGCGTACAGCACAGGAACGTAAGCCTGCATGATCATCTGCAGCAGGGTTACCAGAGAGGCGATAACGACGATGTAGCAGGGAATGTGGATCTGGTCCGGAACGATCTTCCGGATGGCAGAAATGATCATGTTGGAGAAGAACAACACGAACGTGAAGGCGCAGCCCATGCCGATAGCGTTTTCCAGAGAAGTACTGGTTGCCAGAGAGGGGCACACACCTAACAATTGGACGAACAACGGATTTTCTTTTAGGATACCTTTAGTCAACTCAGACAGATGCATTACAATCAGTCCTTTCCAGCATGGTTTTTCATGTAATCCTCGCGGGCAGCGTTGATGCCGGAGGTTACAGCTCTGGACGTGATGGTGGCAGCCGTAATGGCCTTCACATCATTAGCCTTTGTAGGTTCCTGTTTCGTCACGACGAGAGCGTCTTTCAAGGGTTTATTCTTGAATTGAGCCTGCCATGCAGGTTCCGTGCTGCGGGCACCCAGACCAGGGGTATCGCTGTGGCTCATGACTTTGATGCCGGTAACTTTGTTCTCAGTAGAAATACCCACCATCAACGTCAGGGCACCGCCATAGCTGTTAGGCGTTACGGTGTAGATATAGCCATTAGCCTTGCCACCCTTTTTGGATTGCTGGATATCTTTGATCATACCGCCAGGGGCATCCAGCTTCTTCAGGTCGCCCAGATCGGGCAGGACCTCTTTGTAAGCAGCTCTCGTATCATCAGCTGCTTTTTTAGCGATAATGTCTTTCGTCACTTCGTTGGCGCCGGCTACGAAGGCTACGGAAACACCGGAGATGGCAGCCAGCAGGAACGTATATTTAACTAACGTATTGCTCATTTCTTTGCGCCTCCCCCGAAGGAAATATTCCGGACGAACCGGTCGATCATAGGAGTCACCATGTTCATCATCAGGATGGAGTAGCAGACACCTTCGGTATAGCTGCCGCGCAGGCGGATCAGGGAGGTCAGCAGACCCAGGCCGATACCATAGATGATTTTGCCCTTCTTAGTGATAGGAGAGGTTACCCAGTCCGTTGCCATGAAGAAGGCACCGATCATCAGACCGCCGGCAAATACGTGGTACACAGGGAATACGCTGGGATAACCCATAGCCATGCCATAGACACCGGTCAGCACGAACACGGTAGCGATATAGCAGGCAGGAATGCGCCAGTCGATGAGTTTCTTGTAGATCAGGTACAGGCCGCCCAGGATCAGGGCAGGTGCACAGGTTTCACCCAGGGAGCCGCCGATGTTGCCCATGATCAGGTCGCCCAGTTCAGGCAGCTTGGCAGAGGCAGCAGCGCCGCCGGCTGCCCAGATCTTTTCCGTAGCTCTCATGACAGCCAGAGGAGTAGCAGCGGTGACAGCGTCAGCAGACTTCGTAGCGGGAACAACCCAGGTGGTCATCTGTTGAGGGAAGGAAGCCAGCAGGATGGCACGGCCGATGTGAGCAGGGTTGAAGATGTTTCTGCCCAGACCGCCGAATACCATTTTGCCAACGACGATAGCGAACATGCCGCCCAGTACAGCCATGTAAGGAGGCAGGGAGGCCGGCAGGCACATAGCCAGCAGCAGGCCTGTCAGAGCGGCGGAGCCGTCATTGGTGGAGTCCTTGTAGCCCATCACCCTGTCAGCGATTTTTTCAAAGACAATAGCAGAAATCATGGTGCACAGGATGACGATGACGGCTTGCAGGCGGAAGTAATACACAGAAGCCAGGACAGCGGGCACCAGAGCCAGCATAACTTCCCGCATGGATTTGGCAATGGTCAGGCCACAGTGCATGTGGGGAGAAGAGGAAAGGAGAACCAGAGGTTTTGGTTCTTTAATAGGTTCCATAATCAATATCCAGTCCTTTCGCGTAATTATTTATTTAATTTATAGAAGGGGTTGTGACCGCCGTCACCTTTCCCTCTGATAAATTGTTTGCCCATGCGGATGTACTGCACCAGAGGAATATGGGCAGGGCATACGAAAGCACAGGAACCGCATTCTACGCAGGCATGGCAGTAGAATTTTTCAGCGCTGTCCCAATCCTGCTTTTTGACAGCATGAACGATTTCCGTCGGTTCCAGTTTCATGGGGCAGGCGTCTACGCAGCGTGCGCAGTGTACGCAGGGACCTTCTTCCACGTGTTGTGCAAACGGGGATTTGGAATTGAAGACCAGCAGACCGGAAGAACCCTTGGTAATAGGATAATCCAGGGAGTTAGTCGCAAAGCCCATCATCATACCACCGGCAACGATCTTACCGGGATCGCCTTTCAGGCCGCCAGCTGCCAGATTGATGGCATCGCTGAACAGAGTGCCCAGACGGACGATGTAGTTACCGGGTTTTTCTACGCCATCACCACTGATGGTGACAACTCTTTCGTACAGAGGAACATTGTCTTTGATAGCGCGGCAGGCTGCTACAGCCGTCCCAACGTTATCCACAATGACACCGGCATCGGCAGGCAGTCCCCGATCGGGAACGGTACGGCCGGTAGCGGCATAAATCAGATGTTTTTCAGAGCCCTGAGGGTATTTTTCCTGGCAGACGCAGACTTCGATGTTGGCTTCGTCAGCCACTTTCTTCTGCATCAGTTCGATGGCATCGGGTTTGTTGTCTTCGATACCGATGATGCCTTTCGTAGCGCCGGCAGCCAGCATGAAATACTTCAGACCTTGGATGATTTCATCAGCGCATTCCAGCAAGGTACGATGGTCAGCCGTAACAAACGGTTCGCATTCGATACCATTCAGCAGGATTGTGTCGATAGGACGCTTACCTTCCTTGACCGGAGCATATTTTACAGCGGTCGGGAATGTAGCACCGCCCATACCGGCGATACCCTTTTCACGGAGTACCTGACGGATGAGATCCGGGGTGATTTCTTCTTCGCGGGGTTTGATGTCCTCGCACATGGTGTCCTGGTGATCATTCTTGATTACCACACACTGAGAAATCATGCCCATGGGCATATAACGGTTTTCCAGCTTCATAACCATACCGCTGACGCTGGCATGGATGTTCGTGCTGA
>OMUE01000036.1 GCA_900314165.1 uncultured Acidaminococcus sp. | reverse complement strand
CGAAAGAGTCTGAAGTCTGACGAAAAAAAGTGTCCTTGACAAGGGGGACAGTTCAAACCCACCACCGTTGCAAGCAACGGTCCCCCGCCCTTGAAAAGGGCGGACAGAATACAAACAATCGACAAGCAGGCCTCTAACCCCTGACAACAGGTTCTATCATCTATCATCTATCATCTTTATCCTGGCTATAACTTCCCTTGCCAATTCAGATAATCCAAACAGTAGCCCACTTCCGGCAGATAGTTGATGCGGCAGGCAGCGGTGTTGGCGGCGGACAGGCGCCACATGGCTTCTATGGGCATTTCCAGCATTTTGCACAGCAGCAGCCGGATCAGCCCTCCGTGGGTCACCACCATGGTCATGTCCCCTTCTTCCTGCTGGTCCATGATCTTGGTAAAAGCCTGCCAGCCTCTTGCCTGGGCCTGGACAAAAGATTCCGGAGCGCTGACCCGGGCGTGGACGGGATCCTGGAACAGCATGTCCAGTACCTCCGGCGCTTCCCGCTTCATCTTAGCAAAGGATACTCCTTCCCACACTCCGAAGCTGAGCTCCCGGAACGCCGGCTCTACAATAGGCGTCATGCCTTTGGCCTGAGCCAGAGGGGCCGCCGTCTGGTGGGTCCGGATCAAATCGGATACATACAGGGCCTTCAGGGGCAGATGCTTAGCCCGTACAGCCAGAGCCTCTGCCTGCCGGAAGCCCTTATCATCCAAAGGATTGTCGTTCCAGCCCTGGAGGATGCCGTCCCGATTGGCTTCTGTTTCTCCGTGCCGGACGAGAAATATTGTCTTCATGATTGCCTCAATCGCTATTTCAGTTATCCAAAAAGGGGCTGCCGCAAAACGACAACCCCTTTTTCCTTACACATTACGCTCTTTCGATATAGTCCCCGGTACGGGTATCGATCCGCAGTACATCCCCTTCGTTGATGAACAGAGGAACCTTAACGACATAACCGGTATCCATGGTAGCGTTCTTGCTGCCGCCGGTAGCGGTATCACCTTTGATGCCCGGTTCGGTTTCTACTACGGTCAGTTCTACGGTGTTAGGCAGTTCTACGCCCAGGATTCTGTTATTGAAGGAAGTCACTTTGCAGTCCATGTTTTCCTTCAGGAAGTTAATGGCATTGCCCAGTTGTTCCTTGCTCAGTTCGATCTGGTCATAGGTTTCATTGTCCATGAATACATAAGCGCCATCGGCTTCGTACAGATACTGCATTTCTTTTCTTTCTACCGTAGCTTTCGGCAGACGTTCTGCAGCGTTGAACGTACGTTCAACAACGGCACCGGTGCACAGGTTGCGCATTTTAGCCCGTACGAAGGCAGCGCCCTTACCAGGTTTTACATGCTGGAATTCAACGACCTGCCAAGCATCGCCGTCAATTTCAACCGTGGTACCAGTTCTAAAATCGTTTGTAGAAATCATGAAAACAACCTCCAAAAAATAGAATCTTTTATATTAAGCGATTTCAACCAAATCTTTGGGAACGGATGTGAGCCGTTCACAGCCGGATGCCGTCACCAGCACGGTGTCTTCGATCCGGACCCCGCCCTTGTCGGGGATGTAAACGCCGGGCTCGCAGGTCACGATGGCGTCCTGGGGCAGCGGCACGTCGTTTGCTTTGTTCAGCACAGGTTTTTCGTGGATATCCAACCCTACGCCGTGACCCAGACCATGACCGAAGTTAGGCCCATAGCCGTTGGACGTAATGTAGTCCCGGACGACGCCGTCCACATACTTGCCGGTAACGCCGGCTTTGATGGTCCGTTCGCCCAACAGGTTGGCCTGCAGCACGATGTCATAGATTTCCTTCTGCCAGGGTGCCGCCTTGCCCATGACCACGGTCCGGGTAATGTCGGAACAATAGCCCTGATACACGCAGCCAAAATCAAAGGTCACAAAGTCTCCCTGCTCCACCACTTTGCCGGAGGCTCTGCCATGGGGCAGCGCACTGCGCACACCGGAGGCTGTAATGGTGTCAAACGACGTCTTTTCAGCGCCCAGTTTCCGCATGTTGTACTCCAGCTCTGCAGCCAGTTCTTCTTCCCGGCGGCCTGCCTTGATGTGAGGCAGCAGCTGCAGGAACGCTTCGTCGGAAATGGCCACAGCCTTGCGGATCAGCACCAATTCTTCCGGAATCTTGACCTGACGGAGACCGACCAGATTCACATTCTTCCAGCTCGCATCCGGCAGTGCCGCTGCCAGAGCCTGCTGCTCTGTGTAGCTGAAATAGTCCCCATCCAGAGCCAATTGTTTGGCGCTGGTGAGTTTTGCTGCTTCGGGCCAGAAGCCCTGCTCATGGACCACGATGGTGCAGTCCGGAGCTTCCTGCTGAGCCTGCAGCGTATACCGGGAATCCGTGATGATGACCTGTTTTTGGTCATCCACAAACAGCAGGCTTTCGCCTCCCGTAAAACCCGTAAAATAACGGATGGAAGAATCCCCTTTAATGAAGATTCCTGCTACCTGTTCTTTTGTCAAAAACAACCGTAATTTTTCTAACGCTTTCATGTGCATTCTCCCTCAGGGCCAGCAAAATCATTCTGACCAATCTATTTTACTCTTAAACCCATTTAAAAAGCAAGAGTTTCCTAAAGGAAGTTACACATTTAACACGGTTTATGGAGCCGCCGCATCAGGGACCAGGGTTCCAGGCGGGCATCCCCCGCTGCCGTGAACTTCATTTGGGCGTGTGGAGCCACTGTAATGGGCTCCCCGTCACTGTTTTTCATATCTTGAAGTGTCCAGGAAAACACCCTGCCGGAAGGCGTCAGCACTTCCAGGGTTTCTCCGGCCTTCACATTGTTGCGCTGTTCCACCAGCACCCTGTCCTCAGCATCGGGAGCTGCCAGCACCAGGCCCACGAAATCCGCGTCCTGTTCGTAGGAACTGGTGGTGTACACCTGGGATTCGCTGTCGGGCTTGTGGACTGCAAAGCCCGTAGTATAGGGTCTGTGGGACACCTTCTCCAGCTCTGCCCGCCATTCCGGTTTCACTTCATAGTGCTCCGGATCCGCAAAGCAGGCATCTATGGCCTTCCGATACGTGGCTACCACACTGGCTACATAATGGATGCTCTTCATGCGGCCTTCGATCTTCAGGCTGGTTACGCCGGCCTTCATGAGGTCTGGAAGGTAGTCAATAAGGCACAGATCCTTCGAATTCATGATGTACGTGCCCCGTTCGTCCTCGGCAATAGGAAACACCTGTCCGGGCCGGTTCTTTTCCACCAGGCCGAATTCCCAGCGGCACACCTGGGCACAGGCGCCCCGGTTGCTGTCCCGGCCTGTGAAATAATTGCTGAGCAGGCACCGTCCGGAATGGGAAATGCACATAGCACCGTGGACGAAGACTTCAATCTCCGTCTTGCAGGCACTGGTAATCTGGGCAATTTCCTGCAGGGACAATTCCCGGGCCAGCACTACCCGGCTGGCACCCAGATCTTCCCAGGCCCTGACAGCCTCGATATTGCAGGTATTGGCCTGGGTACTCACGTGCAGGGGCATGTGGGGCACCAACCGTCTGGCCATACGCCATACCCCTATGTCGGAGACCAGCAGGGCATCCACGCCGGCGTCCTGCAGGTCCTTCAGATATTGAGGCAGTGCGTTCATATCGGCGTTATGAGGTACCACGTTCACCGTAACGTAGATCTTCTTCTCCATCTGATGGGCAAAGTCCGTGATTTCCCGGAGCTGTTCCAGGGAGAAGTTAGCCGCAAAGGCTCTCAGGCCAAAGGCCTTGCCGCCCAGATACAGGGCATCGGCTCCATAGCGCAGGGCCATGCGGGCTTTTTCCATGCTCCCGGCGGGAGCCAGCAGTTCAGGCTTTATCATGGTTCCGTATCTCCGTTGATTTTCTTGATCATAGCCAGATGTTCTTCGTAGGTCTTCGTAAATTGATGGTGACCGTCTTTATCAGCTACAAAATACAGATAATCCGTAATAACCGGATGCAGTACGGCCCGCAGGGCGTCCATGCTGGGGTTCGCAATGGGTCCCGGGGGCAGTCCCTTGTGGGTGTACGTGTTGTAGGGAGAATCCAGCTTCAGGTCATCGAAGGTGATTTCTTTCTTCTGTTCTCCCAGGATATATTGGATGGTGGTATCGGACTGGATGGGCATGCCCATGTGCACCCGTTTGATGAAGACCCCTGCAATCAGGGGCATCTCTTCTTTAAACGTGGCTTCCCGTTCCACCATGGCCGCCATGTTCACGATGTCCCGCAGGCTCTGGTGGCTGCTCATAACATCGTCGCGCATTTCCGGGGTCAGCTGCTTGTCGAACTCCTTGACCATCATGGCCAGGATGTCCTGTTCTTTGGCATCTTCCGGCAGATAATACGTGGACGGGCACACAAAGCCTTCGGCCTTCAGGGGCACATCAGGATTCGTAGTATCCATGTAGGGGTACGGCGCATAGCTTTTTGCTGCAGCCATAAAGGCACCGGCGGAGCCCAGGTGTTCCTTTTCCAGCTTCCGGGCAATGTCTTTTACGGTGCTGCCTTCCGGCACGGAGAATTTGTTGAAGCGGGTCTTGCCCGTGGTCAGGGCCTTGATGATTTCCTGGTCGGACATGCCAGCCGTCAATTCATAGTTCCCGGCCTGCAGTTTGTTGTCCAGCCGTTGAACCTTCACCGCCACCCGGAACACTTCCGGGATTTCGATAAGCTTCAGATCATGAAGCATGGTTGCAATTTCTGAGGTAGTCATGCCTTCTTTGACGGTGAACTTTACTTTTTCACCGGTAGCCAGGCTGCTTTGGCCGTTATAGAAATTCACATAGCCATAACCGCCGGCAGCCACGAGCAGAAGGAGGGTGATCACCAAACCAAATAATTTTTTTATCATTCAGGATCAGCCCTTTATTTTTCCTCGTCTTCCATTTCGTCCATGATCTGTTCGTAGGCAGCCTTGACCTTTTCGAATTCCTCTTCCGTAGGATCCAGGTAGATCGGGTCGCCATTTTCGTTGAACTCAATGCGGGCGATGATTACATTATCGGATTCTTCATCGTCCTCATCGTCCTTGCCCAGTTCCGTCAGCATGGCGAAGTTCTTGTTGTCCATAGGGATGACCATTTCTTCCAGATAGTAGGATTCGTTGCCATCCTCGTCCGTCACCATAATGACGGCTTCCTGATCTTCCGTATCCATAAAATCGTCCTTGTTTGCCATGGTTATAGCCTCCTTTGGCTGTCCAGATAGTTTTGCAGGATGACCACTGCGGCCATCATATCGATGATCTTCTTCCGTTTCTTTCTCTGGAGATCAGCCTCGATCAAGACTTTCTCGGCAGCCACTGTGGACAATCTCTCATCCCATAACACGACGGGAATGGACGGAAACCGCTGCTTCAGCAGTTCCGCGAATTCCTCACTGGCTTTGGCTCTCTCTCCAATGGACCCGTTCATATTCTTGGGGTAGCCCAGCACGAACCGGCCTACCTGTTCCTGTGCCACAATCTCTCCGATGCGGGCCAGGTCTTTTTCCAGGCCTTTCCTGTGGATGGTCTCCACACCCCGGGCAATGAAGCCCGTTTCGTCGCTGACAGCAGTGCCGATGGTGCGGGTCCCTAAGTCCAGTCCCATAATCCTCATTTTACTTTTGTATCCTTCAAATAAGCTTGCAGCAGGGCTTCAATGAGCTCATACCGTTCATAGCGGCGGATCTTCAGCCGGGCATCTTTGTAGCTGGTCACATAGGCCGGATCCCCGCTGAGCAGATACCCTGCCAACTGGTCGATAGGGTTGTACCCCTTTTCCTTCAGGGCTGCAGCCACCTCACGGATGGTTTCAGCTACCGTCATTGTCTCCGGTACCGGAGTAAACATCGTGGTTTCCTGTGTCGTATGAGACATACTATTCCCTCCTTAGGTTCAGATGCCTGCCAAATCCGGCAGGTAACAAAATATGGAGAAACAAGCGTTTCCCCATATAATGAATCAATAAAAGTATTGACTGATACACAGTGGAATGGATTCCTGGAACAACACCAGCATCACTTCAATGGGCACCTTCATGCCTTCCAGGATCCACCGCATGGTCATTTCTTCTCCGCCGACGACCACCATTTCCGTAGCAAACTGGATATGGGGGTTGTCCAGGTCCGCACCGGCTTTGCGCAGCATCACATGATACGCATCCCGCACAAACCGCCGGTTGGACACCCGCACGGCTTCCACATCACTGCTTTGGTAGAGATTTTGAAGAAAGGCCAGGTGTTTCTGGTACACCAGAAACTTCTTGTACAATCCTTCTGACCAGCACCGGCTGCTCAAAATCTCCTTGCCATGTTTGGCCAGGATATGCAGGTACTCCCAGTGGGCCAATTCCCGCTTGGAAGAGAAATGGGCATTAAAATCTTCCCAGCTTACCCCGGCCTTGTCCAGGATCTCCGGTATGGTCACCTCGTCCCAGGGCTTTTCTTCCATCAGGTCATGCATGGCCTGTCCTAACTTCACTCTTACATCCATCACTGCACCTTCTTAGTGAATCATGCCCTCGACCAGCTTCAGGGCTTCTGCCAGAGCGGCATCCACTTTGGAGGCATCCTTGCCGCCAGCCTGAGCCATATCCGGCCGGCCGCCGCCGTTGCCGCCCATAGCCTGGGCCACACCTTTGACCAGTTTGCCGGCATGGACGCCTTTGGCTACGGCATCCTTAGAAGCCATAACGAGGATGTTCACCTTGTCAGCAGCTACAGGAGCAGCCAGCACCACAACGCCGCCGGTCTTATCCCGCAGGGTATCCCCCATCTGCCGCAGGGCAGGTACGTCCTTGGCATCGACTTTCTGAGCCAGTACGGGCACGCCTTTAATGGTCTGCACCGCATCACCGGCCTTGGCAGCAGCCTGGGCAGCCATCTTCTTTTCGGCCTCGTCCGCACGGTGTTTTTCTGCACGGACTTCATCGGTCAGAGAGTTGATCCGGGCTACCAGAGTACCGGGTCTGGCTTTGGCAGCCGCAGCTGCGTCGCCAATCAGGCTTTCCAGTTCCCGGGTATAGGCCAGAGCCCCACGGCCGGTCACGGCTTCGATCCGGCGGACACCAGCACCGACGCTGGATTCGGACAGGATCTTGAACAGGCCGATGTGGGCCGTATTCGTTACATGGACGCCGCCGCACAGTTCCATGCTCTTGCCGGGCACGTTGACTACGCGGACGATGTTGCCGTATTTTTCACCGAACAGAGCCATAGCCCCCATGGCTTTGGCCTTTTCCAGTTCCTGTTCCGTGATCTCTACATCAACCGCATCCAGGATATTTTCGTTGACAATTTCTTCCACTTTGGCCAGTTCTTCCGGCGTTACCGGGGAGAAATGGGAGAAGTCGAAGCGCAGGCGGTCCGGACCTACATAGCTGCCGGCCTGGTTCACATGGCTGCCCAGCACTTGTTTCAGAGCTGCATGCAGCAGGTGGGTAGCCGTATGGTTCCGGGCAATGTCTGCCTTTCTCTTCATATTCACTTCGAAGCGGACAGGAGCCCCTACTTCCAGGGTACCGTCAGCCAGATTACCGATGTGGACCGTAGTGCCATCGGGCAGCTTCTTCGTGTCGTTTACATCGAAGATACCAGTGCCTGCAATGAGCCGGCCCGTATCACCCAGCTGGCCGCCGCCTTCTGCATGGAATGCGGTGTTGGACAGGATGACGGCAATTTCGTCTCCCTGCTGAGCCTTTTCAATAGGATCCGTTTCCGCAGCAGGATAAATAGCTACCACGGTGCCTTCTTTGCTGTTTTCGTCGATGGTCAGTTCGCCGGCATGGAGATGCCGGGTATCATACAGGACAGGACGGCCAGCCTTGTCATTTCTGGCAGCACGGCCCCGTTCCTTCTGTTCTTCCATGGCTTTTTCAAAGCCTTCTTTGTCCATGGACAGGCCCTGTTCTTCCAGGATTTCTTCCGTCAGTTCCCAAGGGAAGCCGAAGGTATCGTACAGGCGGAAGGCTTCGTCGCCCTTCAGGACCTTAGAACCCTTCTTCTTCATGTCTTCGATCAGGTCGTTCAGCAGATCCGTGCCCTGTTCCAAGGTCTGCAGGAAGCTGGTTTCTTCCATGTCGATGACCTTTTCAATGTAGGTTTTCTTTTCCCGCAGGTCCGTATAGTGGTCCCCGTACATGTCGATGACCAGATCGGCCGCATCCACCATGAATTTCCGGTCGATGCCCAGCAGGCGTCCGTGACGGACAGCCCGGCGCAGGACCCGGCGCAGGACGTAGCCCCGGCCTTCGTTGGAAGGCAGGATGCCGTCGCCGATCATGAACGTAACGCTTCTGGCGTGGTCTGCGATGATCTTCAGGGAAATATCGTCTTTAGGATCCGCATTGTAGGTCTTGCCGGATACCTTGCAGGCGAACTCGATGATGGGGAACATCAGGTCCGTTTCAAAGTTGGAAGGTTTGCCCTGCAGCACAGAAGCCAGCCGTTCCAGGCCTGCGCCCGTATCGATGTTCTTATGCAGCAGCGGTGTATAGGTACCGTCTGCATTCTGGTTGAACTGGGTAAATACCAGGTTCCACAGTTCCAGGAACCGGCCGCAGTCGCAGCCAGGACCGCAGGTAGGTTTGCCGCAGCCCCGTTCTTCGCCCAGGTCGATGTGGATTTCGGAGTCAGGACCGCAGGGGCCGCTGCCGATTTCCCAGAAGTTGTCTTCCAGGCGGACGATTCTCTCATCGGGTACGCCTACGACGTCGTGCCAGATATGGTACGCTTCGTCGTCTTTCGGATAAATAGTGATCCACAGTTTATCAGCGGGCAGTTCCAGTTCTTTCGTCAGGAATTCCCAGGCCCAGGGAATGACTTCCTTCTTGAAGTAATCGCCGAAGGAGAAGTTCCCCAGCATTTCAAAATACGTATGGTGCCGTGCCGTATGGCCTACGTTTTCAATATCGTCGGTCCGCACGCATTTCTGGCAAGTGGTAATCCGGGGAGATGGGGGTTTCATCTTGCCGGTAAAGAAGGGCTTGAAAGGCGCCATGCCGGCACCAATCAGCAGAAGGGTGGGGTCATCGTGGGGAATCAGGGACGCACTGGGCAGAACCAGGTGGCCTCTCTCCGCGAAGAAGTCCAAATATTTTTGTCGAATCTCATTACCTGTTAAATATTTCATTCACACGTCTCCCAACAGTTACACACATCTCAGCGTTTCAGGTAGAAGCGCTGGCTTAAAACAAGGATAAACAAAATCTTTACATCTGAAAAATTATATAAAATTTAGGATAGGAAGTCAATGGAAATGAAAAAGAGCCACGCTTAGCGCAGCTCTTTTTCATTGGATTTCTTGTGAACTTACTTCTTATAGTCCTCAGCCAGCTTCTTAAAGATAGGCAGGCTGCGGGCGATGGTGTCGTGGTTGATGCAGTAGGAAGCCCGGAAATAACCAGGGCAGCCGAAGTCCGTGCCGGGCACCAGCAGCAGGTCGTATTTCTTAGCGTGTTCGCAGAACGCATAGTCGTCTTCTTCCAGGCATTTCGGGAACAGGTAGAAGGCGCCCTGAGGTTTCAGAACCCAGAAACCGGCTTCCTTCAAGCCGTTGTACAGCAGCATGCCGTTGTCGTAGTAGGGTTTGATGTCGCTGGGCTTGCCGGCACAGCGGGCTACCACCAGCTGCCACAGGCTGGGCGCATTGACGTGGCACAGGATCCGGGCAGCACCGGCGATAGACGGATACAGTTTCTCGAAGCCGTCCACTTCGCTGGGCACTACGATATAGCCGATACGTTCGCCGGGCAGGGAGAAGGATTTGCTGTAGGAATAGCATACCAGGGTGTTCTTGTAGTACAGAGGGATGTAGGGAACCTTGATGCCATCATAGGCGATTTCCCGGTAGGGTTCATCGGAAATGATGAAGATAGGATGACCGAATTCCTTTTCCTTGGCGGTCAGGATTTCTGCAATCTTCTTAATGGTTTCTTCACTGAACACCACACCGCTGGGGTTGTTGGGGGAGTTGATAATAACGCCCTTCGTGTGTTTCGTAATGGCTTTTTCAAATTCCGGGAAGTTCACCTGGAAGTCTTCCAGACGGGCCGGAACCACCACCAGTTTTGCCCCGTGAGCTTCGACGAAGCATTTATATTCCGGGAAGAACGGAGCGCAGACCACGAATTCGTCTTCCGGTTCTGTCAGAGCCTTGAAGCAGATGGTAATGGCAGCAGCAGCGCCGCTGACCATGAACAGGTTGTCTTTCGTAAAATGGGTGCCGAAACGGCGGTTGATGTCCTTAGCCAGTACATCGCGGACAGCCGGAGCGCCGGGAGCTACGGTGTAGCTATGGATGGCCTGAGGCGGCAGTTCATTCATAATGTCGATGACAGCTTGTTTAATGAACTCAGGAGAGGGCACATTAGGGTTGCCCAGGCTGTAGTCATACACATTTTCCGCACCTACTTCAGCGATCCGTTTTTGACCAAATTCAAAGATGGCCCGAATCGTAGATTTTTTGGAACCTAATTCATACATTTTTTCATTGATCATACAGTATCACCCTTTTTGCTTGAGTAAGACGTCAGAAGTCAGTGCGATAAGTCCGAAGGACTACTAACATCTAACGTCTAAAATCTAGTAGAGGAGTTTACAAATAACTTTCTGTTTTAACTTACAACAAATATAGGTTTCTAACACGTATCCCGTAGGGGCTTATCGTAAGATAAGCCCACCCAAAAATACTTATTCAAGGAATATTTGGTGGGCGCATCTCACGATGCGCCCCTACGGAATTGAAATTGAAAGTTATTTACAATCTTCTATACTAGTGTCTATTATAACTCATTTCTTATACCCTTGCCACGCAGATTGTGCCTTCCGGCGAGGATTCCAGCGAAAACGTCACTTTGTCCCCTTTGTGGACAGTTTTATGGAACAACGGCTCATCCAGCAGGATGCCGGTAAAGCCCTCCTCCCCTGCCCCTTCGCAGCGGACCCAGCACATTTCGCAATCCTCTATGGCTTCTCCCGGAGCCAGGAGCTGTACCATAATGTCGTCGGGAAAGTCCAGATGCCGGTTGTCGTCCAGTTCTTCCCTGGCCCGCACAGCCTCTATGGTCTCGCTATCCTCATAGCCTTCCGTCACCAGCTCCAGCTTGTCCTGGAACTCCCTGGCAGACTCCTCCGGTGCCCCGAAGACCTCGCTGCTATCCACAAGGCCTTTACGCAGTTTCTCCGTCACGTTGTCGTTGCCCGGCAACAGGTCCAGGATATGGGTCTCAGGGTCGCAGAAACCGTAGCACAGGACTTCAAAGGTAAAGCCCGCCTCGTGATCCACATAGCCGAAGCCCAGGGCCCCGTTAACCCTTTCGTTCCAGGGCATGGCCGAGCCTTCCAGAGCGTGCATAAGCTCCAGGTTATCCTGGTCGAACAGGATGAAGACAAGCCTGTGGATGAGTTTGCGGAAGTTGATAGAAGCAATCTTCATAGAATATCCTCATGCAATAAACCCACCACCATCCTACGGATGGTCCCCCGCCCTTGAAAAGGGCGGACTTTAATGTATTCGCATAGTTCTCTCTCCTTGTCCGCCCTTTTCAAGGGCGGGGGACCGGCGAAGCCGGTGGTGGGTTCTTTCTATATATCCTTTTGCATTGGAAAAAATCCCTGAAAGCAGCTGCTTTCAGGGATTTTTGTTGCCAACTTAGGCCTTAACGATGGTGCGAACCCAACCTTCAGGTCCTTCAATGGTGCCATGCTGGATACCAACCAGGGTATCATACAGCTTCTGCATCTTCGGGCCCATCTTTTCCATGCCAGCAGGGAAGGAAATGACTTGTTCGCCATTGACGATGCGGCCAACAGGAGAAATAACAGCTGCGGTGCCGCACAGGCCGGCTTCTTCGAAGCTGCCCACTTCGTCGAAGCGGACAGGTCTGTGTTCTACCTTCATGCCCAGATAATTTTCTGCCAGGTAGCACAGGCTGCGACGAGTGATGGACGGCAGGATGGAATCAGATTTAGGAGTTACCAGAGTGTTGTCTTTGATGAAGATGATGTTAGCGCCACCGGTTTCTTCTACATAGGTCCGGGTGCCGGGATCCAGGTACAGGTTTTCAGCAA
>OMUE01000173.1 GCA_900314165.1 uncultured Acidaminococcus sp. | reverse complement strand
ATGAGCGACTCCAGCATCCGACCTCAGAGAAAGGTGGGCGGCCAGATCGAGGGCGGCCACCCCTGGGTGTTTGCAGACGAAGTGCTGGACGTGGCCGGGCCGGTGGAAAACGGAGCCCTGGTGGACGTGGTCAGCGAAAAGAAGGGCAAGTACATCGGTACGGGTTTCTATAACGATAACTCCAAGATCCGGGTGCGCCTGATTTCCTGGAACGCCAACGACAAGTTCGACCAGGCCTTCTTCGAACGGCGGCTGCGGTACGCCATCGAGTACCGCAAGACCGTCATGCCCGGCGACGATTTCAAGGCCTGCCGCCTGATCTTTGGCGAAGCCGACGGCTTTCCGGGCCTTACCGTGGACCGGTTCCAGGACGTGCTGGTGGCCCAGGTGCTCAGCCTGGGCATCGAACAGCGCAAAGAGCTGCTGTTCACCCTGCTCCTGAAGATCCTGCGGGAAATGGGCGAGGACGTGAAGGGCATCTACGAGCGCAACGATGTGAAAATCCGGGAACTGGAGGGCATGACCGAAGGCAAGGGCATCGCGGCCGTTCCCGGCAGCACCCTGACGGAGGCCGACCTGATGCCCGTCATCACCGAAAACGGTCTGCGCTACCATGTGGACGTGGTGAACGGCCAGAAGACCGGCTTTTTCCTGGACCAGAAATACAACCGGCTGGCCGTGTCCCGGATCTGTGCCGGCAAGCATGTGCTGGATTGCTTCACCCACACCGGCCCCTTTGCCATGAATGCAGCCAGAGGCGGTGCGGCCAGCGTCACGGCCGTGGATATTTCCGGGGAGGCCCTGAAACGGGCCCGGGACAATTTTGCCCTGAACGGCTATGAAGACAAGATCCAGACGGTGGAAGCCAATGTGTTCGATTACCTGACGGACCTGGAGGAAAAGAAACAGCATCCCTTCGACTTCATCATCCTGGATCCGCCGGCTTTCACCAAAAGCAGCCACACGGTGAAAAGTGCCTTCCGGGGCTATAAGGAAATCAACCTGAAAGCCATGAAACTGCTGCCCCGGGGCGGCTATCTGGCCACCTGCTCCTGCAGCCACTTCATGAAAAGCGAGCTGTTTGTGCAGATGCTCCACGAGGCGGCCCGGGATGCCGCTGTTTCCCTGCGCCAGGTGGAAGCCCGGCAGCAGGCTCCCGATCATCCCATCCTGTACAATGTACCGGAAACGGATTATCTGAAATTCTATATTTTCCAGGTGGTGTAAGAAAACCGGTCCTGCCCGGTTCATCGCCTCCTGGGGATTGAGAGGTGTTCCATGTTCAAGAAAATGCGTATGGCGCTGGCCCTGTGTTCTCTGGTGGGCCTGGGCGGAGCGGCCCTGGTGCCTCAGCTGGCCGCAGCCCAATCCACGGAAGAACGGTTCCAGCAGTCCAAGATCATCATGATGACCACCAAAAACGGGGCGGCCTTCTATGCCGAGCCCAACAAAGACAGCCTGACCCTGGGGTTCTATCCCAAAGGGACCATTTTCGTGCCCATCAACCAGACCCGCAATGCAGAAGAAGGCAAAGTCTACAACCTGTGCATCCGTTTTGACGGCGCCGTCGGATGGCTCTCATCCGATGATGTGGCGCTGACTCGCAAATAAGTATCCGGAGTGCGGCCGATACAGAGGGCGGCCGTACATCCGTCAGACACCGCCTCAGGGGAAGGCGGGCGAGGGGAGAGATCCGAATGGATGAACAGAAAGAGAACCATTCCGTAGAGGAAAAACAGGAAGAACTGGAAGAACGGGTAGAGAACGAACTGATTTCCGCCCTGAAATGCAAGGATGAGAAAGCCGTCCGCCGGCTGATGGAGGACGCCCATCCCATCGATATCGCCTATGCACTGGAAGAAGCCAGTGACAGCGAGATCCTGTTCCTGGCCAGCCTTTTGACCGACCAGCAGATGGCCGAAATCATCGAACAGGCCGACGACGAGCTCCAGGTGCGGATCATGAAGCTGTTCGATCTGAACAAGATCCTGAACATCTTCCAGCACATGTCCAAGGATGATATCGTCGATATCCTGGGCGACATGCCTGCCAACCGGCGGAAAGAGCTGGTCAAGCTCATGAAGACCAGCGACCAGGAGGTCATCCGGAACCTGCTGGGGTATGGGGAGAGCACCGCCGGTGGTATCATGACCACCGAATACATTTCCATGCGGGCCAGCCTTACGGTGAGCCAGGCACTGGAAAAAGTGAAGGAAATCGCTCCCAAGACAGAAGAAATCAACATATTATACGTACTGAACGACAAGAAACAGCTGGTGGGCACCGTTTCTCTGCGGGAACTGCTGGTGGCCAAGAACTATGATACCCTGCAGGATATCATGGAGGACAACGTGATCTCCGTTGAGCCTGAGTCCGACCAGGAAGACGTGGCCCGGCTGGTTTCCAAATACGACCTCCATGCCATCCCCGTTGTGAACAAGCGGAAGGGCATGCTGGGGATCATCACCGTTGACGATATCATCGATGTCATCGAAGAAGAAAACACCGAAGATATGTTGAAAATGGGTGGTGTCAGCAAGGAAGAAGACGTGGACAGCACCGTGATGGAAAGCGTGCGGCTGCGGCTTCCCTGGCTGCTCATCAACCTGGTGACGGCCTTTTTGGCATCATCCGTGGTCTCCCTGTTCGAAGATACCATCAGCCAGGTGGTGGCATTGGCCGCCGCCATGCCCATCGTGGCCGGGATGGGGGGCAATGCCGGTACCCAGACCTTGGCCGTGGTGGTCCGGGGCATCGCCCTGGGCGACATCAAGCTCCACGGCAACGGGGTGCGGATCGCCCGCGGCATTGCCGTAGGGTTCATCAACGGCCTGGTGAACGGGCTCATTGCCGGTGCGGTGATCGTATGGATCAATCACAACATCGCCCTGGGCGTCATCATCCTGGTGGCCATGATCTGCAACCTGATGATTGCTGCCCTGGTGGGGTTCCTGGTGCCCGTCATCTTAAAGGTACTGAACTATGACCCGGCCGTGGCCTCCAGCATTTTCATCACCACCTTCACCGATGTGTGCGGGTTCTTCATCTTCCTGGGCCTGGCAAAGATGTTTTTACCGTATCTGTTATAAAAACGAGACAGGGTGCCGCGATGGCACCCTGTCTTTGTTTTTCTAGCCTATGGAAGAACAGCCCCTTCGTGGTCATCCAGGACCCGGTGGCCGTGTTCATCAACGCCAGTGGAAGCAGGGTAAAGAGAAAAAGGTGATTAGTCCTGAAATTTTACCAATTAAAAGTTTATAATAATATTGTCAAGGAAACATAGAAGGAATTTGCCAATGACTTTAATAGATGTTATACTTTTCTAAGTGTTTGATTATTTTGCTTAGAACTGGAAGACTAATTTTGAGGAGGTGTAAAATGATGGATTTTAACGATTTTACCGGACAATACCAGATTTCCAAAACATTACGATTTCGTCCGCACTTCCAATGGGTCAAATTGAACCCGGTCTTGACATGATTTAAGGACATCCTGTATGATTGAACTAGATATGTTTTCAAAGGAGGCAGTCTGATGAACAAAATCTACAAAGTGATTTACAGCAAGGTACGTAACTGCTACGTGGTGGTATCCGAGCTGGCCAAAAATAACGGAAAGGGAACCTCCCGGGGTGCTGTGGTGGGCAGCCCCAAACGTACCAGCCTGCTGGCCGCTGTGCTGGCGGCAGGGGTATTGAGCCTGGGGACATTTGGAACGGCTCTGGCAGCCGGCCCGGCTGCCATTGAAAATAGGGCAGCCAGCAAGGCCGATGGAATCGGCAGCATCGCCGTTGGGGTCGGTGATCAAGTCGTTTCTTCCAATACAGAGGCGAACCGCTATCAGGGCGCAACCTCTCTGGCTGTGGGGACGCTGAACATCGTCGATGCCGATGCCAGTGCACCTTTTGATGGGGTGGCCAGCAGCGTGGTCGGCCAGGTGAACTATACGAAGAACGCCAATGCCGCCATCATCATGGGTGCCGGTAACAAAGTGACGAATTCCTATAAAGACGTGAAGCTGGATGATAAGACTCTGCAGGAATTGATGCAGGCATACACTCAAAACAATATGCAGAAAGTCACGGAAATTCTTCAGAAAGCCGTTCCTGAAAGTGGCGGTCAAGTCATGGTCATGGGCGGCGGCAACACGGTTGACTATGCCCAGGCTTCCCAGGTCATGGGTGTCAGCAACACCCTGAAGGGCACGAAAGATTCCATCAGCAAGTACAACCTGGTGGATGGGTTCCAGAACAAGGTGACCAATTCCCAGAATACGTATGTGGTCGGGACGAAGAACAGTTTTGTGAATATGGCCAATTCCATCGTATTGGGAGATAACAATAACCGTATTGCCAATAACACAGACCGAATTATGAAAGATACCATTGTAATCGGTGATGGGAATACGGTACAAAATGGTGATGAAAGCATTGCTATCGGGAAAAATATCAAAATCCAACGTGATGGCGGCAATTATGAATACGACACAGGCAATGTGGCCATCGGCAGCAATGCCTATATCAGCAGTTATGTGAACCAGGGCGACAGCATTGCCATCGGTAAGAATGCCAGCGTCATCAATATGAATGGCTCCCTGGAACAGGCCTTTGCCTTTGGCAGACCCATGGGCAAGGAGTATTCCGGCAGTATCGCCATCGGTGAAAATGCCTATGCTCGTTCTGGCAGTACCATGATTGGTATTCACGATTATCAGGGGACGATTGGCGATCTGGAGGTCGATTTCACAAAGGGAAAGAGTGCAGGGTCTTCCGGTATTGGCAATTATCAGGAAAGTATCGATGCTACGACCATTGGCAATAACAGCTACAACAATGGCGTATTCTCGACAGTAGTAGGTAGTTATACCGCTGTGTCTGGCTTGTATCATAATCAGAAATGGGGCGAAAAGCCTTACGGCGTACAGAATTTCGGCGCTGCTGTTCTCGGCTCGCTGAACAGTGTAGAAGGCCTGAGCAGTACAGAACATAATACGGCAGGTATGGCAGACAGCATTCTCGGCTCTGCTAACCGTACCAAGAATGCCAATGGCACGATTATGGTCGGTGCCGGCAACGTGGTAGAAGATTCGATTAACGATTTTGATGCATCAGAAATCAAGACAAAAAATGGCATCGCCAGCCCCAATGCTTTGTCTGAAGCCATGCGCACTTCTATCAAAAACGCCAATGGCGGCGGCGCAGCAGCTATTGTCGGTAACGGCAATGAGGTGAAGAAGTCCACGAATGTGGCTGTTATGGGGTCCAAGAACTCCGTGACCAGCGCCAAAAATTCTCAGATTTTTGGTGATAACCGTGTAGTAACAGGTGCAGATGGAGCAACCATTGACGGTGCTGTTATCATTGGCTCGGCTGATGCAACAACTCCGATGACGACGGATAAGAAAAACGTTACCATCCTCGGCTATAATGCCAATGCCACTATCGATGGCGGTGTAGCCATCGGTGCTGGTTCTGTAGCCTCCCGGGAAGCGGGTGGTGAGGCTGGTTATGATCCGGCAAAGGGTGACCATCAGAATGATACCACTGGCACCTGGAAATCGACGGCGGCTGCCGTTTCAGTCGGTGATGCTTCTCAGTACATGACCCGCCAGATCACGGGTGTGGCGGCCGGGTTTGCGGATACCGACGCCGTGAACGTGGCTCAGTTGAAGAGTGTGGCCAGCCTGCCCGTCCACATCTACAGCGGTGGCAAGGTGAGCAGCGGCAGCTACACGGCCGGCAGCCCTGTAGCCACTCCGACCATCAGCAGCCTGCAGTTTGACTTCGGCGACGGCCTGAAAGCAGATGAAGTGGAGGCAGAAGGAGGCAAACGCGTCCTGGTATCCCTGGATAAAGATGCCCTGAAGGGCGACCCTGATTTCAAGGGGGATAAAGGCGACAAGGGTGATAAGGGCGATAAAGGTGACACCGGTGCAACCGGCGCCCAGGGCCCGCAAGGGAATCCTGGCGAACAAGGACCCAAGGGCGAGAAGGGTGACACCGGCGCCAAAGGTGATAAAGGCGATAAAGGTGACACCGGCGCAACCGGCGCCCAGGGCGAACAAGGACCCAAGGGCGAAAAGGGTGACACCGGCGCTCAGGGTGAACAAGGACCGAAAGGCGACAAGGGTGACACCGGCGCCAAAGGTGATAAGGGCGATAAAGGTGACACCGGTGCTCCCGGCAAGGATGGTAAGGACGGCAAAGATGGCGGCGTAGGCACCGTTGTTGGCGACGACACCAACATCACCGTGGCCAACACCGAAACCGATGCCACCAAACCGGCCAACTATAAGGTTTCCCTGAATAAGGCCATCACCGTGGATAAGGTGACCGCAGGCGATACCACGATTTCCAGCAATGGTGTCTCCATTGCCGGTGGTCCGTCCATGACCAAGGACGGCATCGACGCCGGCGGCAGCAAGATTACCAATGTGGCAGCCGGTACCGCCGATACCGACGCTGTGAACTACGGCCAGTTGAAGGGCGTGGAAAGCAACGTGCAGAACAACACCACGAACATCAACCGGTTGAACGGCCGGGTGAACGACCTGGACAGCCGGATCAACAAAGTGGGGGCCGGTGCCGCCGCTCTGGCAGCCCTGCATCCCCAGGACTTCAACCCGGACGACAAGTGGGACTTTGCCGTGGGCTACGGCAATTACCGGGATGCCAACGCCATGGCCATCGGTGCCTTCTATCGGCCCGATGAGAACGTGATGTTCAGCATGGGTACCAACTTCGGCAACGGCGAGAACATGATTAACGCCGGCGTAACCTTCAAGCTTGGGCCCAAGAACCACACCACCAGCAACAAGTACCTGCTCAGCAAGGAAGTGACCACCCTGCGGGCAACTGTGGCCCAGCAGGATGCCCAGCTGAAACAGCAGAGCAACGAGATCAAGGAATTGAGAGAAATGGTCAGCAAGCTGCTGGCGAAAGAAAAGTAAGACGGATGAAAAAATCGGGACCGCACCTGCGGCCCTGATTTTTTTGTCTTAAATTGTCCTTGATAGTACGGGTAACATCGGCTTTAAAAGGTAGAGAGGTGTGCGAACCCCCTACCCGCAAGCGGGCCCTTTCCCCCTTCCAGGGGGACACAAAGCTATTGTCCTTCCCTGGAAGGGAAGGGGGACCAGCCGAATGGATGGTGGATGGGTTCTCGCACCGATCATACGGATTGAGAAAAAAGGCTGTGAAGAAATGAATCCTCATTTCTTCACAGCCTTATTTTTCTATTTATGCACTGCCATGCGCAGCCGTTCAATGCTCTGGGTCAGGTTCTCCAGTTTCTCTTCCATCCGTACCAGCAGGTACCAGGAGATGACCATGGGGAACCCGTACTGGGCAGCCTGGCCGGCCAGCAGGGTCAGGTCATCCATGGTTAGCCCTCAGGTTGTTCGACGGGGTTGTCCAGATCCAGGTCTTCCTGGGTCAGGATTTCCTTCACATCGGTCACTTTGGCCCCATAGATGGCCGTTACCGGCAGATCGTTCTTGGTCAGGAAAATCTTGCTTTCCACCACCTTGTTCATCACCGGCAGTACCGTCTGCCGGTCCAGATCATTCCGGGGATTGGGGATCCGGATGTTCTTGGTGGCTTTCTTTTCGTCTTTGAAAATCAGGTCCAGTTTTTTGGAATCGGCCATGTGTTATCCCTCCTTTACGCGGTCAGGCCCAGATGATGCCGTTCCACCACGTACATGTTGCTGGGGGCTTCGTCCATCAGCCCGGCAAATTCCTGGCCGATGGTCACCAGCTGGTCTGCAGTGGCCTTGGGATCCAGGTTTTCGTAGGCGACGTTCTTGTACTTCTGGTTGGAATTCTTATCCAGCCCGTTTTTCACTTCCAGTTGCAGGGTCACTGCAATCAGTTTTTTGTCTGCTGCCATACTGATTCCTCCTTTTAGACAGAGTAAAGAGACGAAGATGTCAGAAGTCAGACTCGCCCTATCGGGCTCGAGATGTCAGCTTTGTTCGACTTAGCAGGACAAACCTGCTGCGTATCGCTAGACTGGCTGACATCTTACTGACGCAAGAAGCGTCTGTAATACTGCCCCTTGCCCCGCAGCACGTCGCCGCCGTTCTTCCATTTCTCGTCATAGTCCTTCAGCTTCCACAGATCCCAGCGTTCAAAGGCGGGAGTCCCGGCCATACTCGGCCCGTAACCGTCCAGGTCGGCAGCCTCTGCATGGGTCATGACCTTGTTGGGCTCCAGAGGGAGTTTCCAGCATTTTGACAGGGTGGCCAACAGGATTGCACAGCTTTCCACCTGCAGGGGAGTGGGTGGATAGTCCCCCAGGTCAAAGGTCCCATCGGCGTACATCACGGCGTCTTTTCCGCAGCACAGGGCAATGCCCAGGCTGCCGGTGTTCCGGTTCCAGGTGTGGGCCAGCACATCGGTGAAATCCGAGGTGGAAGCCATAAGAGCTCCGTTCCCCCGGATCAGCAGGTGGTACTCGGAAAACAGCTGGTGGTACCGGCCAGCCGTCCAGTGGAGATAGATGTGGTGGATCTGTCCCCGGGCCCTGTGGGCCATTTCCAATAGTTCCTGCCGATTGATTTCCTGCATCTCATCGCCTCCTTACACTCTATAAGAGACGGGAGGGGAAGATTTTTTGAGAAAATCTTTTTGTCCTTCCTTTATCCCAGCTTCCTCCGTAAAGCCCCCAAAATTCTCCTGTACCTTCCATACAGCGTTCCCAGGGGCACCTGCTCTTCCCGGGCCAGTTGCTGCCAGGTCTTTTCTTTCTGCAAGACCTGGAGCAGCAGTCGCTGTTCCTTCCGGGGCAGAGCCTGGAACGCTTTCCGGACCCGCTGCCGCTCTTCCTGGTCGGCGTAGTCTTCTGTGTAGCAGCTGTCCGCCCCTTCCAGAAGCT
This sequence comes from uncultured Acidaminococcus sp., assembly GCA_900314165.1. The sequence goes on along the minus strand of OMUE01000173.1, from coordinate 1,448 downwards.
GCACCTTTTCCTGCAGCAGTCGCCATCGCTGCTGTTTTCGTTTGTAATGGGACAGCAGGAATGTAAGGTGCTTTTTCAAAAATCCGGGGAACCGGCGGCTGTCGGTGCCCGGAAACTTCCGGATGGCTTCCAGGGTGCCCAGCACCAGCTGGCTGGAAAGATCCATCCGTAAGGTATACTCCCGTTCCTGGCTGGCCAGTTTCCGCAGCAGGGGACGGAAGGCCGTTACGATCGCCATTTGGGCCTCCTGGTCGCCATGCTGAGCACGGGGGAGAAGGGTGGCCATGTCCGGGGAATCTATCTGTTCCATAGGGCTCCTTTCTGCACTCTTCCTTTTTTCACGCAAACAACGTCCTCACGCCGCTTTGCCGATCCTCTTGCTTCTTCCTTTTCGGCGGATTCTGTTCCAGCAGGGTGGGGGCCGGCTTCCAGCGTCTGTCCTCGCCGGTCAGCTCCAGCTGGCGGGCCAGGCCGGCCATGCGGCTGATCAGCCGTTCCACCTGGGCTTTTTCCACCTGGCCCGATCCCAGCAGTTTTTCCTTCAGCTGCTCCAGGGAGTAGTTGCTGGTGAAGAAGGTCTGCCGTCCTTCTTCGTACCGGGCGTCCAGCAGCCGGAACATCTGCTCCAGGCCCCATTCCGTCGGCCGGGCCGCACCTACATCGTCCAGAATCAGACAGGGCACTTTCTGGTGGCGGGCCAGTTCCTCATTCCAGTCCCCTTTGATGTGCTGGCGCAGCTGGTTCAAGAATTCCGCCGTGTTGCAGAACAGGACCTTTTTCCCCGCCTCTACCAGGGCATTTCCCAGGATGGAAACCAGCAGGGTCTTACCCACACCGGGCGTTCCGTACAGGTAAAGGCCCTCATGGGCAGCCGGTCGTTTGGAAAGTTGCAGCAGCGCAATGGCTGCTTCCCGGTTCCTGGGGTTCAGCTCCATGTTCTTCAAATCAGGAAAGGTCAATCCGGCATACCGGTGGGGGATGTGGGCTTCCTGCTGCAGCTTCCGTCTCTCGCCTTTGTCCTTCATCAGCTCGCTGTGGGAGCAGGGATACAGGGAGATGCTGTATTGTCCGCAGAAGCACTTGAAAATGGGCATATACCCTGGGGTAGGCTGGGCACAGTCCCTCCCCGTACAGGCTTTGCAACGATCCTGGGCTTCCCGGACGGCGTCGATCCGGCTTTTGTTGCTTTCGTACTGCGCCTTCGTAATCTCTGAATCCGGTCCCATCAGGTTGTGCAGGACAATCAGATTCTCTTTTTTTCGCGGAGGGTGGTGGTAACGATTTTCTTCCATGGGCAGGTTCTCCTTTCTGCATCTCCAGATACCTGTACGGTCCAACGACAGCACGACTCTTATCTGTACTGCTCTAAACTAACCTACTCTATTCTTTTTACTCTACTCTATACTGGGTATACCCATTGTCAGACAATTTCGGGCAGCCGGTCCCGG
>OMUE01000170.1 GCA_900314165.1 uncultured Acidaminococcus sp. | reverse complement strand
CTCCATATCCCATGATTTTCTCCATGTCGGTGATGTATTCCACCTCAGCATCAATTGCTCAACGTAGTTTTCCATATGCATTTTTTCAATAATTGTGCCACCGACAACGGCAATTACCAAACCAACAAGAACATAGACAACGGCAATTTTGGAGCCAAAGATGCTCATTAATAGGACAAGCGAAGCTAGGTCAACCATTGGGGAGGAGATAAGAAAAGAAAATGTTACCCCCAAAGGCAACCCTGCACTTGTGAAACCGATAAATAAAGGGATGGATGAACAGGAACAAAATGGGGTAACTGTTCCTAGTAAAGCAGCCACGATATTGGCACCTACACCATGGAAGCGCCCTAAAATCTGCTTACTTCTTTCAGGAGGAAAATAACTTTGGATAAATGAAATGAGATAGATCAAAACACACAGTAATACTGTAATTTTAACCGTATCGTAAATAAAAAACTGAATACTTGCACCTACGTTACTCTCAATATCGAGTCCAATAGCAGATAAAGCATTGCCAACTTCTTCATTAAGCCACTTCATGCCTAAAATTTGATTTTGAAAAAAATCCCAAAATGATTCCATAGGTTTCAAAAGAGTCCTCCATTTCCATCGACGCATTGCAATTTGTCGATATGATGTTTATTGTATAAGCCACCAAAAATTAGGTGGCTCGTTAGTCTATACAGCTACATTTCGTTTCGCTTGCTACAGTTGTGATTTGATTAAGAAGTTCCTTTGCATGGGCAACTCCCACTGGGTTGAAAGAATAGTACGTCCATTTACCCTCTTTGCGTCCAACCACTATTTCCGCATCGCACAATATTTTCATATGATGAGATAAGGCTGGTTGTCCAATATCAAGTTGTTCCAATAACTGACAGGCACACTTTTCTCCGTTTTGTAACAAACCTAAGATTTTTAATCTGTTTGCGTCACAAAAGGCTTTGAATATCTTTGCGTTTTGTTCGTTTTCAGTCATTCTCGATTCTCCTTCCCCTTTTGTCTCCACCTTATTATACACATCATATTGAAGAATGTCAATATGACAAATGAATTTTTTCTGCTGGCTATGTTGTATTCTAATTCTTGTGCGGCAATTTATCTTCTCCGCGTACTCCTTCGAAATGAATTTAAAGGATAGAAAGACCCCCCGTTTAGAACCACAAAAAGCCCTGCCAAGCGAAAAAAATCGCAAGGCAGGGCTTTTCTTATCTTGCTAGGTGATGGAGGAGAAAGGCACCGACAATACTCATCCATATTGTGCGTTCCCGTTTAAGGCGTCTCTGTGCTTTCTTCTCCTCGGCGATAGATTCTTGTAATAATTTGTTGGCATTCTCGAGTGAGTCTTTCTGCTTCATCAATAAGCTGTCCGCTTCGCTCAGCTGACTCTTCAATACGGTCAGCTGATTCTTTTGCAGATCCGATTCTTTCCTCGATTCCTCGATTATCGTCTGCAATCGACTCAAGTTCGATTCGAGTGTCTTGAGTTCGGTTGCTGTCACTTGATACGTTTTCTCTGCCGCCAAACAGGAAGAAGGCAAGAAGGAGAACGAGAGCAGCAACAAGAAGCATAGGAGCGTGAGCCTTGAGCCAAGTTTTACAAACCTCATACATCGTCACTCCTCCCCACAGAAATAATCGGTCACGCCACGGGCGATGGCTCTTGCGATGGTGTCCTGTTCATGGATGAGGGTTTCCACATCGCTCTCGTTCGAGATAAAGGCAATCTCCACAAGGACTGCGGGCATTTCCGTATGCCTCAGGACGATGAGGTCGGGATGCTCTTTGATGCCACGGTCGGTCGTGTCAATGCTCGTGATAAGCTGATTCTGTATCGCCCTTGCCGCCCGCTCTGCTTTCCCACCAAGCCCAAACACCAAAGTTTCTGTGCCGTTTGCCATTGCACTTCCTGCACTGTTGCAGTGAATGCTGACAAAGAGATCGGCACCGCTTTCGTTGGCACTGGCGCAGACTTCGGGATACATAGGGCTTTCCCCTACGAGGTTATCCGATTGGAGCGTTTCTACTTCTACGCCAGCATAGGTAAGATACCTTGCCACAAGAACGCCAATATCTCGAACGATACTTGCCTCCTGTACGCCGTATTCGTTATTGACCGCACCAGAGTCAACGCCTGGATGATGTCCCGGATTTAAAAATACTTTCATTACTTCCCACTCCTTTTAAGTAATTCAACAAGCCCCTGCACGGCTTCAATGCCGGCATCGTTAAGGTTTTCAATAATGCTCAGTAGCTCCGTCAACACCAAATAGCTGATGACCGTCGATACCACCCACACTGGTTTTGCCATTTGGAGCATCGCTAAGTCAGCCGTAGCGGCTGCCACGGTACAGATGATATAGACGGCAATCTTTCCGATGAATCGGTGCTTCATTACATCGGAAGAAATCAACCCTTCACTGCGTGCTTTCTTGATGCCCTTAATCATGGCAAGGACATTCGCCTTTTCGCCTCTTTGGACGAGACGGGCATGACTGATGCTCATCCACCTCGTAAAGCAGTCCAAGAACACCAAGAACGTGAAGGCATAAAACAAAACGGCGTGCTGATGAAAGAGGAGAACCATCAGCCCCGTTCCAAGGAGCTTGAATGGCCCTCCTCCCAAAAGCGTTTTGACCGTTCCCGTCATGCCAATGTAAATCGCTTTGTAATCCATTAAATCATCCCTTCTACTAGTCCCCCTAAATCAATGGTTCTTCCCTTATAGCGACAATTTGGATTTCCCACATAGGCCGCTTCACTTGGAATATGTGTAAACGTGACCTCGTTTTTCCCTTCCGTAAGTTCCTGCGTCTGCCCTGCGTGGCTGATATAAAGGGGGCTTGTCCAAAAGTCCGAACGCAGGAGAAAAAAAGAAAGCATTACCTTTCCATCCATAAGCTTTGCCGTAAGGTCACGAAGCGTCCAGCTATACTGCCAGTCAAGGGGATGGATTCTATCCACGGTTTCATGTCGGAACTCCGCAAAGTTCGTCGTATCGGAGAGAAGTTCCGGTTCTCCTTCCGGCAGAAAGACTTTGACGTAAAGGTCACCACCACATTTATCTATCTGCATGAAGCCTCGTTGCGATAAGGTACTTAGCATTTCCTTTGGCGTCATGTCGAGCACTTCAAGGATTTCACGGAAGTTATAGAGGGCATACGTCTTTCCCGTGATGGTGTTATTGAGAACCATCGTGGACGAACCGTCACGCAAAAGAGCCGTGTCAATGGTGACTTTCTCTTCGTCGTGGAAGAAGTGAAAAACCGTTCCCTCGATGTTAAGCTTGATTCTTTCCTCACCGCGCCTTGGCATGGCATCCGGGAAAACAAATAGATGCATCAAAACCACCTCCCTAAAGCATCACAACTTGTGCGATGCTCATCATAAAACCCGCGAAACCATCCGTAGAGACGTTTATAGAAGTAGCATTCAAGTTCATGATTCGTCGACTTGATACAAGCCGCGCCACACATCTCGTAGAGGTTGCAATGCTCACAGTGAGGGAATCTTTCCCGTAGGAGCACTTGCATCCGTTCCTTTGCGGCATTGGCATCACTAGGAATCTCGTCGTCTCGAATATAAAGGCAGTTGAGATTTCTCCCATCTGCCGTGACCTTCTTGAGATTTCGGTGGATGCAGTACGTTTCGCCAAAAGAAAAGGCTGCCTGCATTCTTGCAAACAGCCCTCGAAAGAGTCCCATGTATCTTCGATTGACTACTCCGTATTTCTCGCACCCTATAACGAGTGTTTCTACTCGCTCTTTCCACTGATGGCAAATGGAGTCCATGTCCTCCTTTGTCAGCGCATACGCTTTATTCTTCTCCGACGTTTCGTGCATGATATGGGGAAAGAAGCTGATTGGTCTGCCGATGATTCTTTCCTTTTCAGCAAAGTTCTTTAGGATTTTTCCGAAGTCGGTATTGCCGTGATAAAGCGTACAGGAAACGCCAAGCCATGGATAATCCATAACGTTTTGAAACGGGTCATATCCTCTTAAGCCATCTGCACCATCGTAGCTGATAACGACGAAGAAACGATGCTTTAAAAAGTAATCCCGATACTTCGGAAAAAGAACGCCATTTGTGGAGATGGAAAAAGACGCATGAGGCGCGGCATCTACGATGCGCTGAATCTCATCCATATAAAGCGTCGGCTCGCCACCCATGAATTTCACGGTAATGTTGGGCCTCCCCTTAATGAACTCAATCAGCTCGTCCGATACCTTAGGTTCGTTTTCCTCTGCTTCTCTATGGCAATAGGCACAGTTTAAATTGCACCTGCTCCCTAGATAAATCGTGATTTTTTCCATCTCACTCACCTATGCGGAGGTTGTACTCGTTCCACACCTCGTACCACTTCCTGCCGAGTTTTATCTTGCATTCTCCCGTATGGCCAAAAGGATAAAGCCTAAATGTTCCTTTCCCGTTTACGAGCCTTACGCGCCTTGAGTTCACAAGACCGCAGGAGGAATCCACGAATACTTCTTCATTATCAATGTCCCGTGTCAGAGTTGTTTCAAAGGAGCCTTTGTATTTCTCAATCGTAAACTCAAAATAGTCCTTTCGCTTGGGAAGGATAAGCGGAACGGATGGATCGCCCAAAAGAATCATGCCCTTTCGGTCGGCTTGGAACGTAACATCCCCACAGGATAGAGCGTAGCTATCCCAGAGCATCATCCGAGGGTGCTGAAGCATAGGAAGGGACTCGCTTGAAAACGTTCCTACTTCGTACGCTCCATCCATCTCAATCTCAAAGTTCTCAGCCTGTCCCTCAAATACACGGATGATGAGGTCACGCTCACCTCCGCTAATGATGCCCGTATCGATTTGAAGAACATCCGCTTCCGTGTAGAGCTGGATCATATCGGTGTAATCCATGCGGATGGCCGTTCCGATACGATTCATGGAAAGGAACTTATAATCCGAGCGATGAATCGTCCGGAAACTTTTCACCTTGCTATTGGGCTTTCTGCAAAAGACATAGGAGTGGTAAGCGCCCAGTTCTTCAATGACATCCGAGCCGGAGTAACCGAAGGTCGGATCATGCACTTCCGCGCTGAAAAACGTGCCGTTTAAGACGATTTTCCCCGTTATTGTTGCGTCGCTATCTTCGTTAAAAAGAAGTTTAATCATGCTGCACCTCCACGCCGTATCCGTTTACAAGAACTGTATCGCCACTAGAAAGGACGAGTTCATAGCCTTCCGTTGCGCTAATCTTTACGAGTTCATCAGGCACATTGCTGCTTGTCTTATGCATCATGACCGTACCCGCTTTTGCTTCCTTCATGCCATAGGCCGTAAGGATCGTCGTCCCCTCTTTCACGGCAAGGGACGGATTTCGTTTGAACTGAAGTCCGTTCCTAACTTTCTTTTTCGTCACGCGCACGACCTTACTAGGGATGCGCTTTGCCGTAATGACCATATCTCCCTCCGTAAGAGAGGCAATGGAGACGGGGCCTTTCATCGTTTGTACATTTCCCTTGATAATCATCGTTTCACCTCTTTCGATTAACCACCATCGTCACCGCAATTGCAGTTACAGTTGCTTTTATACCGCCACTGATACTGTTGGCATTTCTGACAGGATTGGCAGGTCTGACACTTTTGGCAAGCCTGACATCCTTGACACGCCTGACAAGATTGACAGGTATTTCCCATCTGACAAGTCTGGCAACAGTTCGCTTCACAGCAATTCTCGGAGAAGCCCTTTTCTAGCATATGAATCGCGCTTTGAAGGAGTTTGACGTTGACGCTATTCACCTTCTCGTAGGTCATTTTGGACACATCCACGGCAATGGATGCATGAGTAGCGAGTGTCGTAATGGCTGAAGCAATTTCCGTCAGATGCTCTTTTTTGATGGCGGTATTTCTCGATATTTCATCTTGATAATCCATATCTCACCCTCCATCATCGCTACAATTACAATCGCAATTGGGCTTTGTCGATGAGCATTGCCAGCAGTTTCCACTATTCCCCGACTTGCACTGAACTTGACAGTAGACACTGTATTTCTGACACCCTTGGCACGACGTACTTTGACAGGCTTTTGACTGGCATCCCTCACAGGTTTGGCATCCTTCGCAGCTTTGGCAATAGATGCAGTTTCCGCAGTTATCTACATTTTGTGCGTACCCTTGTAATGCCTTAATGGCGGTACGCAGTTCCTCCACATGGATGGCTTTCACCTTGAGGGGACTCGCTTTTTGAATCTCCGTTTCATCGGTAAAAACCGTTTCAGCGATTTTTTCGTTAAGTCCCATCTCTTTCACCGCCCATACGCCTACCATATTCTTCAAAGGCTTGAATGACCGGAACGGCAAGCGCCTTCTTCAGCTTGCAATACGATTCCTCTCTTGCCTTATCCGTCACGAGTTTGCATCCACCCTTGCAACAGGAAACGGCAGGACAGGCGAGACATTTTTTTCGGTGTCTCATCGTCGGATCGCCTTTTAACACTTCCTCCATATACGAAAAGAAAGGCATGTGAATTGTCCCTACCTTTTCACTTGTGTTATGGCAAGGATAGAGGTTCCCCTCTACATCCAAATTGAGTACCGCAAAGCCGTTACCGCAAGGGGCCGTATAGCGATTCCACGCGCCATTTTTCGTGATGTAAAAATCCCGAAGCTGTTGAAAGAACCGCTCGATATACACAAGTTTCGTGTAGTCCCCTGCCTCATTCTTTCCACTAAGGCTTGTACGAAGATAGAACGTTGCCATCTCGTGCATTTCTCTTGCCACTCTGTCGTAGTCCACATCAAGGAGCGATTTTTCCGTAATCCCCGTGTCGAAGATAGCATCAAGGTTAATGCGCACCTTGTATCCATGAATCTTCTCATATTCGTCCGAAATAGCCTGAAAGGCCGTGAGAAGTTCCATGGGATATGCCCTTGATGAAATGACACCGGATAACCCCAGCCATTTAAGGCGCAGAATCCTTTCCTTGAGCGCGGGTTGCGAAAAGACATCAAAGAGCCGTGTTTCCTTTGTGTGGTAGCCATCCCAAGAAATCGTCACGGGAAAGTCGTGCTCGTTAAAGAAATCCACCATCTCATCGGTCAGTGATCGACCGTTCGAGATGGTGGAATAGTTACAGTGAATATGCCGTCGTTTTGTTTCCCTCACAATTTCCTTGATGACGGAAAAGTAGAGGAGCGGCTCGCCGCCATAAAATTGAAGGTGGATGCCACGCTCCCTATTTTCTTCGGCAAGTTCCGCAAGGAAGTCGTAAATCTCGGGGTTTACCTTGGAAGAAAGCGACTGATGCACCAAGGGATGCTGCAAGCAGTAAACACAGTTCATGTTGCAAGAGTTCCCGAGCATAATAAAGACCGTCTCTACATGGCGTTTTAAAAATTTACCCATACCTACCTCCCAACGAGAATCTTGATGCGACGAAGGTTCTGCGCGTTATCGGCGTATAAAATCCTGCCTACGCTCTGACTTGTATCTTCCCCAGGTAGTGCCATCCGACCCACACCTGGCGTTTCTGACGGAACGACGAAAGCACCTGCTTCTGCCTTTCCGCTAAAGCGAACATGGACGCGGCCCATCAGTGCCACAGGGATAAAGCGGTCAAGGTTCTTTTCAAGAGGATTTTCTCCCTTTTCTGCCGGCTCGCCACCGATAATCATGGCAAATTCATTCGTTTCAACGCCCACAACGCACTTGCTCTTATCCGTTGCTCTGACGTACCGCTCATACGTTGCCGTTTCATCAAGGGCGATGAGATCCCCTGCCATGGTATCGCCCCCTCTTGGAAAGAACTCGGCGTAGTCGTTGTAATAAGCGTTGTAGACCTTTGCTGCCGTTAGCGTCCCCGTAATCGTCACGTTTCCATCCTTGTCCGATGCCACGAACCGATTATCGTTTTTAAGGTCGCTGGTCTTTGTGGGGATTGTAGGCTTATCCAAGAGATCGGTATAGCTTCCCGTTTTCGCAACGCTTGGAAGGGCTTCAAAGACACCTCTCATTTCTTCTTTTGTCGCATAGGTTTCTGCAATAACCTTTCCCTCTCCGTCCTGCAGAGCTTTTGTTGCCGATACGGCGTTTGCCGTAGCATCGAGTTTTTGGGAGAGTTCCTTCGTCATGGTCGCTGCAAAGTTTGGATCGCGCCCAAGAGCATCGGAGAGTTCCTTTAAGGTATCAAGGGCATCAGGACTGCCGCCCACGAGAGCATCTATCTGCGTGGCGATGCTTTCCTTTACATAGGCTACGTTTGCGATTTGTTCTACGTTTTCGCCACTTGCCGTAGGGGCGGTAGGCGTTCCCGTAAAGGCAGGGCTTTCCACATCCGCTTTTGCAGTTAAATTCGCTTTCATCGCCTCGAGCTTTTCCGTTGCACGGTCTGCACTTTGCTTTGCGATGGTCGCATGGTTTTCAGCAGACGATTCAAAAAGCCTTGCTGCATTTGCGCACTCTTTGGCAGAATCCCTCGATACATCGGCTTTATTTGCCATAGCAGTTGCAATAGTAGCCTTTTCTCCGGCAAGGTTTGCCCATGCTTTCGCAGACTTTGCGCCTTCTGTTCCGTCAGGCTCCTCATCACTTTCCGCCCATGCCCTTGCAACGCTATTCCATGCTTTTGAAGAGCGGGCATCTTCTATGCCATCAGGCTCTCTTTCCCCTTCTGCCCAAGCGCGAGAGACTTCACTCCATGATTTAGCCGAACGCGTCCCTTCGCCTGTGGGTGCTTCCGTGCTTTCTGCCCAAGCCTCGGAAAGGTTTCTTGCCTCCTCCGCGGCTCTAGCAGATTCCTTTGCCTTTTCGGCATATTCTCTTGCCACTTCCGCGCCGTAATAGCCGACGGTCATGTCCCCGCTTGTGGCGTTATTTAAAGCCGTTACTTCGATTTCAGCGTCAATTGACATGATGCGCCACCCCCTTAATCATAAAATAAGCTGTCCAAATAAGTGTCTTGATTTGATGTGTCTTTCTGTTGATGAGTACCACATCGTACACATAAGTGTCCGGTGGCAAACTGTCGAGTTCCCCCAGTTCGATGCTGAGGTCTACATAAGAAAAGCCTGCATGATACACATCCTTTGAAAAGACGACATCCGTCGAGTTGGATGTAGCTTTGATGGAAAAGCGAAACATATCATCTGCCGTAAGGACGTAATCCTTAAAGGCAAACCGCAAGGTATAGGTGTCGTACTGAGATGCTTCGATATTAAAATTTTGGTCGATTGAAATCATGCCATCACCTCAGCCTCCATCATCGCTACAGTCACAATTGCAATTAAACCGCTGCGTCCCTCGAGTAAACTCAAAGGTCTGACTGCGGTTAATGAGTTCTTGTAGAACCTGCCTTAACGTATATGTTCCTGCAGGAACGCCCGTATGCTGCTTTAACCGGACATAGCTTGACGACTTATTGCCACTTCCGCTTGTTTCCGTTCGGTCGTAGGTTTCTGCAAAGGCGAGGGTAAATTTTGCATTTCTTTCCCGCTGCGTGGAACTTGTGACCGAAATCTCAAGCATATCTTCTAGCCTGCTATCGACGAGCGTTCCCGTCCCGTTATAGGAAACGGTAACGGTCTTTCCTGCATCGGAAGCATTAAAAAGGAGCGTCCCTGTATTCCAGTTTTCAATGCCGTGTGCCGTTGTGTTGTAATCGGGCCAATACTGCCCCTGCGCTGGGGTTGCTGCCACTTCCGTCAACTGCGTGCCATCGCTAAATCGAACCACGACCGTTGATGGGTCTGTCTTTTGCGGTACTTCCTTTAGGCGAATCGTAAAGGGGCTTTGCGTTGGTATCTGATGGGTTTCGCCCGCGATTTTATGCATATCAAGGACGTTTAAAAATGGATTGAGCCGATAATCTACAATAGCCATATTTTTCCTCCCTTCTATGTTTTTAGCTGCTTGATAGCCGATGCTTGGCTCTGCTCGATATTCTTGGCATTGCGCTCAATGCTCGCTAAATACGTATCAAGCGCAAAAACAGGCTCTCCCAGTGTCATATCTGCTGAGATGCCTGTTTTGGCTGAAACGGTGTATTTTACCTTCGTAATGGGATACTCATAGGTTTTCCCATCAAGTGTTCTGATTTGTGCTTCGCCCGTGGTGGTAAGGTGCCTTACGTTAAACGTTCCGTCCACAAGGGGATATTCGAGCCTTACGCCACTGACCTTGGCGGAGCGAACAGGCTCTTTAAACTGGGCAAGCTGATTTTCTCCCCATCTTCTAGCGTCACCCACCTCGTAGGCAGAAGGTAGCGTTAACACCTTGTCGCGCTTGCCGTACTTGGAGATGCTCTCTTCATCCTGCACGACACAGAGCCACTGCTCACCATCATCATCGATATTGCCGCCCTTGATTCTCGCCCAGTTATAGATTTTCTCCGTATTCCATGACGGGATGTATTTACTGAGATGCTTTCCTACCGTAAGGCGCGCTTCTTCGTTGATGCGCTTTTCCCTCGGCTGAAAGTAAAGACTTCGGTATTCATCCACACCATAGACGAAATCCACGGCAAAGTCCGAAAGGGTCGCTAAGGCTTCTTTTGCCGTCACACCATCAAAGACGAGTTTTGTCACCGTGTAGCCGGCGTTTGCAATCTTGATGGGGTTATAGACAAGGCCATGGGTGTGTTCCGCTTTCCTTGCAATATCTCTAACAATATCGCCTGGATCCATGTTCTGATACGTTTCAAAAAGGACGAGGGTTTCAAGGCGATTGTAATACCCGTGAGCGACGAACTTGAACTCCGTCTCCGTTGTTCCTTCGATAGGACGGGTGATGATGTAGCCCGAGTACCACGGCAGTTCATCGCCAAAGAGAAAGATATCGATGCGCTGCATATAAGTGAGTTCACTGTTTTTCGGCAGCACCTTAAAGACGAGTTCGCAACTTCCGCATCCCGTCGAGGAAATTTCAAAGGAGAGTTTACTCAGCGTATTGTTTTCAATACCACTACCAAAAAACGCCGTTTTCGTGCCATTTTCCGCATAGGCGATCACCGTGAATTGGTTCGGATAATACTTTCTGACCGTGCCTTTCCCGTCAGATGGTTTGCCGCTTTTCCCACCGCTTCCGGCATAAATAAAGCGACCGAAAAAGCCACTCCCAAATCGGATATTCATAGGAACCACCTGTTGGTAAAGAGGATTTCAAGCCGTCCTGCACCGCCCGTATAGTAGAGCGTGTTCTTTCCCGGCACGGCAGAAAGGAACTGCCCATTAAAGGCGTTGATGCTATTGGCATTATCCCGCCATACCGTCCCTTCCTTGGCGTTTACCGTTGCCATGGAAGGAGCGATGAGAAGTGCATCCGTAAAGCGAAATTCCTTTAATGTTTCCTCATGCCACACCGTAATGCTAGGCATCTTATCCTTCGGAATAAAGCGAAAGGTAAAGGGCGTATCGACGCTTCCAAGGTTATGCACCACCATTTCTGCCTTGACCACATCCGTTAAAAAATCGTAGACGGCTTTTGACTCCTGCCCCTCATAGCGGAAAGGGTCAGCGAGGAGGAGGGTTACCGTGATATTGCTCCTCCTCTGCTTAAAGCCCTTCTGATACTCATGAGCAATCTTACTGATGCCTGCCACGTTAAAGCATCTATCCTGCCTTCCGCAGTAGAGCTTGTAGTCTGTTTGGTAAAAATAGCGACAGGCACGGTTTAAAAGTTCATCGTGTTCCGCTTCCGTTTCTGCCTGCATGGAAAATTTCACCTTGATGGTATGCCCTTTCACAAGACCGTCCCCTACCACATCGCCACCGTGGGCAAAGGCTCTGTCCTCCATTTTGCTATTAAAGTCATAGCTTCCGGCATCGGACAGAGACCATGTCGCTGGCAAGGTGTATTCTCTGCCGTCCTTGATGATTTTTAGCTTGTCTTCACTTGTCTCTTTTTTAGGAAACTGCATCTCATACACCTCGCAATCCCGCAGCGACCATGCTCGATAGGTCTTGGAACAAACTATCTGCATCGCCTGAATTATTGATATCGCCGTAAATGTTCTGCGTCACCGTATTCTGCTGAGTCGTTCCATTTTCTGCAATGCCGTCAGCAATGTTACGGAACACGGCGCGGTTTAAAGGAAGTGCCACTTCGTCATCCACACCTTCACCGATGATGCCAAGCGTAGGGCGCGTAAAGTAACCTCCTTTAGCGTAACCCTTTACATTTACACCACCATCACCGCTAGAACCTGTGGTCGTCGCAAGGAGCGTCGTACCAAGAGCTGCGGCTGACGTTAAGATTCCCGTCACAGACCCTAGGGCTCTTGCGGCTGCCCCCGGATGCACCGTTTCATAGGCAACGGCAACAGGAGCCCATGCGGCAAGGGCGCTCGATGCCATAGCAGCAGACGATGCGGCTTCCTTCTTCTGAAGACTCTGCCCCATGACATGGCTTACGATCATCCCTGCCGCTTGCTTGGCAAAGTACTGGGCGATGACTTTAATCATGCTCTTTCCAAGTTCAGCAAAGGCTTGTTTAGCGCTTTTTGCACCCGTTAAGATATTCGTAAAAGCCGTACTGAGACCACCGAGAGCCGTGCTGTAAAGGTCGGATACAAGTTGCGCCGTTGTCATATGAGCCTGAAGAAATGCCTCTTGGTAGGTATCCATCATCGTTTTCTGCGCTTCCATGTCGTTTAAGCGAATAGCGGCTTCTTCCGTCAGCACTTCCTGTAACCGCTCCATGTCAAGGGTACGGTAGGCTTCATCAATGTTTGCCTGTATATCCTTGCACTGCGTATAGTATTCAAGCCTTGCCTCTTCGTAGGCTTTGTCGGCGTTGAGTTTATCTTCGAGAATTTGCTTGTGGAAATCCAGCTGCCCTGATTCGGTTTCCTCAAAGGCAATCTGCTGCTCTTTAAGCGCCGAAATAAAGGCTTCCTTCTGCGTGGTATTGAGGGACAAAAAGGTATCGGAAAGTTTCTGCCACCGTGCCTCGATGCCTTGCACGGCTGTTTCATGCTCCTGTGAAATCTTGAGGAGTTCTGCTGACGCAGCATCGCTATTAACGGATGCATCGCTTAATGCCGATGCGTTCGCCGCCTGCAAGACCTCTTTGTAGATTTCCATCTCCTGACGAGATTCTTCCTGCAGGGCTTCGATGCGCTTTGAAGCGTAGAGTTCAGCCAGTCTCTGTTTATCCCGCTCGTAGTTTTCATTTGCCACGCGGGACTTTTCCAATTCATCCAATTCTTCCTTGTACCAACGGTCGACGAGAGCCGACTTCGTGCTGAAAGTTCTCATCCATTCTTCCTCGATGCTTTTCGAGGTGGATTGGGCTTTCGATTCAAGCTGACTCATTCCAGAGGAAGAATCGCCACGACCTCCACCACCGGAAGATGCGCCTCCGCCTATGGGAGCGCTCCCTTCACCGCTACCGGCAAAGTTGGAGAAGTTCGGTGCTTTCCATTTTGGCGTGGCGTTTTTATTTCCGCTTTCACCGGAACTGCTAGCATTGTCACCACCACTTTCTCCTCCAACACTTCCAAGGGCCTCGTTCGTTTCCGTGATTTTGGCAATAAGTCCGCTGAGCCAGCTGATGGCTTTATCAACGAAGTTTGAAATCGTCCCCAAGCCTTTACTTGCCCAGTCCGGCAAGACGCTCTCTGCCATATTGCTAAAGACATCGCAGACAGAAGAAATGATAGAGGAAATGTATTCAGCCATGCTATTTAGAGCGGAGCAGGCCATATCGATGGCATAGGCAATGGCGGAAACCATCAAGGTAAAACTATTGATGAGAAAGCCGATGTATTTCATGATGCCCAAAAAAGCAACCCCCACCACCGCGCCAAAGGCAACAAAGACAGGCTTTAGGAGTTCAAGGACGGAGGAGATGAGACTTCCAAGCGAAGAAAAAGCGGATTTTACTTGTTCCCATGCGGACGTAAGGTTCTTACTTTCAACGCCCATGATGCTTAGTACGTCGCTCACGCTAAGACCACTTTGGTAAAAGGCGTAGAGTGCCGTACCGATTGCCGTCACCGCGGCAATAAAGGGTGCACACGCCGTCACGGCCGCGCCAATCGCCGCAAGGAAAGGAGCCATCATGGCAACGGCAGCAGCGCCTGCCGCATACATGGCAGGAATGGCAATCGCCGTGAGGGCTGTACCAAGGGTAACGATGGCAAGTTGCGCTTCAGGCGGTATGCAAGAGGCGATGGCCCCACTGATGCCACTTTTCTCAATCGCCGTAGCAAAATTGCTCAGCCAGTCACCGATGGAACTAAAGACCGTCGTAAGGTTCAAGGCATCGGCGATTTGTAGTCCTGCCTGTGATGCGACTTGTCCGATACCATCCATGAGGTTTGACCAAGTGCCGAGAATCGTGCTGCTCTGCTGCTCCATCATGCCGCCATAGCTTTGTTCCATGCCTCCGACGAGGGCTTCAAGGGCGGTCTTGCTATCGACCATGCGCTTTGTAACCATATCCTGCGCCCCTGCCACATCAGTTCCCAGTTTTTCCGCAAGCATCTGCCATGCAGGAATACCAAGTTCCGTAAGCTGCATCATTTCACCACTGGCGAGTTTCCCTTTTGCGGCAATCTGCCCCAAGGCAAGGGTCAAGCGATTAACGCCATCTTGCCCTGCACCGACACCTGCTGCAGCATCACCCACCGCCGTAAGGGTCGGGATGATTTGCTCTGCCGTAAAGCCAAAGGCGAGGAACTTCTGACTTGCCTTGGTGACATCGTTAAACTCAAAAGGCGTGTGCGCGGAAAAGTTTTGCAGTTCCTTGATAAATCCCTCTGCTTTTCCCGCACTTCCAAGAAGGTTTGTCATGGCAACCTGCACGCTCTGCAAATCGCCACCTGCCTTAACGGCATAAACGCCCAGCCCCACAAGAGCCGTACCCAATGCACCGATGCCTTTTGCGACGGTCGAAGATAGTTCCATCCCCTCCGAGCCAAAGGCAGACTTTAACTGCCTTTTCGTCGCATTGATTTCCTTCCTCAAATCCGACGTATCTGCGCCGATTTTGACGAGTAGTTCTGCTACGGTTGCCATACGTTTCCCTCCTTTCGCTTGGCATAGAAAGATTTAAAAAATTCCTCTCGCTCCGTTTCTTTTTCTTCCTTGCTTTTCTTCGGAAGAAATGGCTCCATGAGTTTTTCCGGCGAGATGTTCTTTATCTGCGTTCCCATGAGATTTGCCGTAAAATAGGAGACAAGCCACAAGACATCTATGTGCCGTTTTTCATACCCCTCGAGCAGCTTTGTGAGTTCAAGTGGTGATAAATGTAGAAACTCATGGGGCTTTAGGGAGAGGACGCCATAGGCAACGCCCTCTGCCCATTCAAGCCATTCGTAGAAACTGACGGCATGGGAGTCTATTCGTTTTTTCTTTCCTTCTCCAGTTCACCCTTTGCTTTATCCGTCATCTCTTCTGGAAAGAGTTTGTAGTAGACGGCTTTTCCTAAGATTCCCGAGCCCGCGATGCACTTGACGACTGGCATTTGGATGTCCGTTTCAAGGTCGATACCTTCATCAATAAGTTTTTGCATCTTGTCGGCGTACCACTGAGGCGTGCGCATCTTATGGTGACGCAGGGCTACGCTTAAAATGATGGTTAAAAGCCCAAGGTCAAGGTTCTGACTGCGGATGATCTCCCCTGCCGATTTTCCCGCCATGCGCTCGATATCGATGAGCCGACCGATATTAAGATACATGAATTCATTTTCTCCAAAGAGCGGAAATTCAATCTTCTTCATGGCTTTCTCCTTTCTTCACGTCAGATAATGCACCCGCACCGGAAAGCGTCCCCTTGAGGGTTGCCACATCGTCATGCGGCGTGGAAAGGCTGCACTCCGTAAGCGTTGCCCATCCCGTCACATAGCTTTTATCCGGATACTCAAACTTGATGTGTACCTGCTTTCCTGCAAGAAAGGCCGCTTCCAAAAAGCCTGCCCCTTCGTCTCCTGCAAGGTATACGCTTTCAAGGTCAAGGGACCAGCTGCGAAGCCCCGGAATGGTGGATTTCCACCCACCGCTTGTCTTATCCGATGCGTCGATTTCATCTGCCTTACGGGAAAGGTCACCACTGCGCTGTCCACCCACAAGCGTCCAAGTGGGATTTTCTTCCGTTGCGCCTGTGTTGACATAAATCAAATAATCCTTGCCGGCCGTAGCCGCCACTTTATTGGTCGGTTCTGCAAACGTCGTATAAGCCATCAGTTATCACTCCTCATATTTTGTACTAACATTTCAAAGGAAATTACACCGTTATATCCGCTATCTTCCTCGGGATAGCTTTCGTAAAAATCTACGCCCTGCGCGTTGGAGTAGAAATCCTCCTCGGATAAATCAAGCTGCTTACTGGAAAGGGCATTGATGATTTTTTCCGCAAGGCTATTGATTTCATATCGTCCGCGATAGGTGCTCCAAATATGAATCTGCACCGTCATATGAATGATATCGTCGGACTTTGTCGATTTATCCTCGGCGTTGATGTTGCCGAGCGTCACAAATGGAAGCACTGCCCCTTCCGGCACAAAGTCATAGACAGGACAGGTACATTCCTTGCGTAAAAAGGCGATGAGTGCCTTATGGACGATGTTGTTTGGAAGCCTTCTCATGGTTTTTTCACCGCCTTCTTGATGTTCTTCACGATATCCGGCGAAACGTAGTCATAGGCAGGCTTTAAATAGGGCCTTGCGATGAACTTTGGAATCTTCGCCCGTTTTACAAAAACAGGCTTGCCGTCCTTATAGAACCGCAGAGCCTTCTTGTTTTTCGCCTTGATTTCATGAGCCTTTGCCCCGTACTCCACAATGTGGGCGTAGGGAAGTTTCGTATAGACTTCGCCCTCACACCTTGTCGCTCGAAATCTAGATTTAATGGATTTTTTGAGTGTACTGCTTCTTACGGCGGCTCGCTCTTTTGCTTCTCGCTGAATGCGTTTTGTTCCCCGTTTCATCACGTCCTCTACCTTGAGCCTTGTCTTACCATCCCATGCACTGATTTGCTTTAAGGCATCCGTCATGGCAGAGGCGTCGACCTTCATGTATATTTTCACGCTACACCCCCTGTTCATAGCGACGAACGATGATGGTCGTACTGTCTCGATAAGATTCATCGACCACATCAACCACATATTTTTCATCACAGTAGGTGATGAGCCATCCCCTTTTGATGTCTTTGCGTGGCCTTAGCCGAAAGCGCAGTTGCTCCCTACTCATTGGCGTTCCGTGTGCTTCCTGTTCGGCGTAGTTCGTCCTGCGAAGTTCTGCCCATACAAAGCCTAGGGACTTATATTCCGTCACCATGCCACCAAAACCATCATCGGAAAGAATGGGTCTAAAGAGTTCCAGCCGTTTATCCATCTTTGCGATTTTCATATCAAAACGCTGCCTTTCGCTCTCCCATAAGGAGGGCACGCAAAGAAAGAAGCAGGTCGTTATGATCTGCTTCTTCTCGGTGCTCATATAAATAGGCGGTGGCATATAGCATGGCCATGCGCATGGTGGCGGTGTTTAGATTGTCATCTCGCGCAACGTCTTTAGCAAGGCGTTCAGCCGTTTCCATGAGCTTTTCAATAAGCCCATCTTCCTCATCACCATCCACCCTGAGATACGCTTTCATTTCTTCGAGGTCAATCATATGCTCACCGCCTTATCTTATTTACCGCTTGTACTCTTACCCGTGATGGAAAGAATCTGCACGGCTTCGGGCAGGATGAGTTTTCCGTCCACCCGTTCCTTCGCCACATAGGCGATCATGCCGTTTCCGGCAAAGAGTTCCCGCAGTTCCTGCCAGCTGCGCGTACCGCGGTCACCGATGTTGTAGTAGCGATAATCCCCAAAGGCAATGGCATTTGTCGGTGCGAACTGACTGGTATATAGCTTATAACCAAGGAAGGTATCAGGCTCGCCTGCCTGTACGCTCGGCTGCCACATATAGGCTCCGTTATTGTCTTTGAGCTGACGCAAAAGGGCGATGTTCTTGTCATTGATGATGAAACTTGCATTTTTGCGATACGGACGCTTGAGGGCATAGATGAGAGCGATGAAATCATCTGCCGTCGGTGCAGCCGTGCTTGCCGCTTTCGTGCCACCACCGGTCTTTGCAAAAAGGCCCAGGGGTTTTCCTGTCCCATCACCGTTTAAGAAAGCATCTTCTTCGGCGTTGGCAATGGCCTTACCGAACTCCGTTACGATATAACTTTCGAGATTAAAAGCATTGTCATAGAGAAGTTCCTCCGTGATTTTAATCGCCACATGGAGCTTGTGGGCATCAAGGAGGATTTGACTGAAAGTCGCATCGCTAAACTGAAGCGCACCACCCTCTTCAATCCACGCTGCAGCAGGTTTTGTCGCGGCAATGTTGATCTTATGCTGACCGCTTGTCGTGATGGTCGTACCAAGTTTTCGCATGATGTTCTCTTCACTCAGAATGTCGATGATGCGTTTGTCGTATTCCTCCGGCACGAGGTAGCCACCATCGGCATCTACACCTTCCTGCAGAACGTTACTCACACGCTTGAAGTTACAGCGCATGGCATCAATCATGGCCTTTTTATACGCAGCGCTGGCGCGGCCTTTCTTTTCTTCTACTGGCACTTCGTTATTCGGCTTTGTCGTGAGTGGCGTCGTGAGATTTTTCGCCATTTCCCTTTCGTAAGCCTCGAGCTTTTCCTGACGGGTGATTTCCTTTGCAAGGTCGTCCAGTTCCTTTTCCATCCGTGCATAAACAGCATCGTCTTCTGCTGAAAGCACGCCTTCTTCACGGTGACTGTCAAGGAAAGCCTTTGCCTTGTTCCACACGTCGAGACGCTTATCGCGCAATTCTTTGATATTCATGGTTATTCCCTCCGTTACATAAACTTCTCTTCTAAGGTTAGACGGCGCATCAGTGATTCCACCGAACGCCCCTTTTTCTTTTCTTGGTATTTTTCCGCAAGTTTATTCCAAAGCCTCATACTGACAGCATTTTCGGAATAGAGCATGGAAGCCGTTGCCATATCCCCATCTCTTTGAAGCATTTCATCGGCAAAGCCCAGTTCAATGGCCTTATTGGCATCCATCCACGTTTCCGCATCCATGAGCCTTGCAATCTTTGCCCGACTCATCCCCGTTTTCAGTTCATAGGCGTTGATGATGCTTTCCTTGATTTCAGAAAGCATGGAGATGGCTTTTTCCATCTCTTTCGTATCGCCCATCGCCATGGTCATGGGATTGTGAATCATCAGCATCGACACGGGACTCATGATGACCTTCGTTCCTGCCATGGCGATAACGGACGCAGCAGAAGCCGCAATGCCGTCAATTTTTACTGTGACGTTTCCCTTGTAATCCATGAGCATATTGTAGATTTGTGCTGCAGCGATGCAGTCACCACCGGGACTATTGATCCAAAGGGTAATGTCTCCCGTCCCGCTCATGAGTTCCTCTTTAAAAAGCTGTGGTGTCACTTCATCATCAAACCATGACTCCTCAGCGATGACGCCGGAGAGCGTCAGCGTCCTTTCCGGAGTCCCCTCCGTCCAGTTCCAAAACTTCCTCACTTTCGTTTCCCTCCTTTCCAGTATCATAGGCTATGCCTGCATCTTTCAGGGGCGTCATTGACCCATTCACAAGATAAAGGTCACCGCCTTCTTCAGTTGGAATTCGATCCATATCCTCCAGTTCCCTGATGTCATTGGCACTCAGCCACCCATTCTGCCTTGCCGTCGCATAGCCGTTCATGCGGCTTTCGTAATCGCCCCGAAGAAGCCCGTCAAGGTTAAACTTAATAAGATACTGCGTGTGCTCGGCGTTTGAAAGAAGGCTCCTTGATAGAGATTGTTCCCACCGCGTCACCCAAGGACCTACGGTGTATTTCACAAACTCCAAAGACTGCTGCTCAATATTCGAGAACGTCGACTTTTCGAGGTCGCCTATCATATGAGGCGGCACGCGGAAGATGCGAGCGATTTCATCAATCTGAAATTTTCTCGTTTCAAGAAACTGTGCTTCATTAGGCGAGATGGAAATGGGCGTGTATTTCATGCCTTCTTCGAGAACCGCCACTTTATTGGCATTGCTACTCCCACCAAAGGTGGCGTTCCAACTGTCTCGCACCCTCGCTGGGTCTTTCAAAATTCCCGGATGCTCAAGTACGCCTCCGGGTGCTGCGCCGTTAGCAAAGAACTTCGCCCCAAACTCCTCGCAAGCCATGGCCATACCGATGGAGTTTTTCGCCATCGCAATGGGTGAGTAACCGACAAGACCATCAAAGCCGAGTCCCGGAATGTGGAGAACATCCACCGGCGAGAGTTTTACGATTTCGCATCTGCTCCCACCGTTCTCATCCCCATAGCGGGTGTATTCGTAATAGAGTCTCCCCGTCTCATCCCGATCAACACGCATCCGATTCGGCATCAAAGGGTAAAGTGCCGTCACCTCACCGCGACCGTTTCGGATGATTTGCGCATAGGCATTCCCCCAAAGGAGGAGATGCGTCATGAGGGTTTCCCGAAACACGAAACTTGTCATCTCGGGATTCGGCTCATCGTGCAAGAGGAAAAATAGTGAATGGTTCGCTGCCTTTTCCTTACCGCCTTTGCTGTTGTACCGATAAAGATGAAGGGGAAGCCCTGCCACGGCTTCGGCTAGAACCCTGACGCAGGCATAGACCGCCGTCATCTGCATGGCGCTTTTCTCCGTCACCACTTTCCCTGCCGTGCTACCGCCAAAGAAGGGACGGAAACTACTGCCTGCCGTCCTGTTTTGCGGCTTATCCCTAGAGCGGAATATTTTGCTGAATAGATTAAGCATGTACGCCTCCTAAATAAAAAGCAGCCCCCGTTCATCGTAAACGGATGCTGCGTTATCGTTGCCACACCGAATGGCACGGTCAAGAGCCATAATCGTCGCTATGGCTCCGTCGATTTTTTCGGTGGATTTTTCTTTATCTGCCTTGATGTTTCCCGCAGGGTCAGTGCGGATGAAAATATTATCCATGTTCCAACGAAGGACAGGATGCCCACCGTGAGCGATGCGCTCCTCCAAGGTGAGTTTCATCAGTTCTTTCGTCGGAGGGCTCATATCCTTAAAGCCCTGTCCAAAGGGAACGACCGTAAAGCCCATGCCCTCAAGGTTCTGCACCATCTGCACCGCGCCCCAACGGTCAAAGGCAATCTCACGAATATTAAACTTCTCACCTAACTCTTCGATGAATTTTTCGATGAACCCATAATGCACGACGTTTCCTTCCGTTGTCTTTAGAAAGCCTTGCTTTTCCCAAACGTCATACGGCACATGGTCACGGCGTACACGAAGGTCGAGCGTTTCCTCGGGAATCCAAAAGTATGGCAAGATGATGTATTTATCTGCTTCGTCCACTGGTGGAAAGACGAGGACGAATGCCGTGATGTCTGTGGTGCTCGATAGGTCAAGACCGCCGTAGCAGATGCGACCTTGCAGTTCATCCGGATTAACGGCAAAGCTACACCTGTCCCATTTTTCCATGGGCATCCACCGCACGGCCTGTTTCACCCATTGATTGAGCCGGAGCTGACGGAAAGCATTTTCTTCGGCGGGGTTCTGCTTTGCCGATTCACAGGCCGCTTCCACCTTGTCGATACCCACGGTGATGCCAAGGCTCGGATTTGCTTTCTTCCATACGGCAGGACTCGTCCAATCGTCCGATTCATCTGCGCCGTAGATGACGGGATAAAAAGTAGAATCCACCTTTCGTCCCTCTAAAATATCCTTTGCCTTTTGATGCGTTTCATAACAAATGGAGTGTGTGTCCGTTCCTGCCGTCGTGATGAGAAAGTACAAGGGCTGCATACGGGCATCGCCGGAGCCTTTCGTCATAACGTCGAAGAGTTTCCTATTCGGCTGGGTATGAAGTTCGTCAAAGACCACTCCGTGAATATTGAAACCGTGCTTACTGTAGGCTTCCGCGGAAAGCACTTGGTAGAAACTATTTGTCGGAAGGTAGATAAGCCGTTTCTGTGAGGCGAGGATTTTCACGCGCTTATTGAGCGCCGGACACATCCGCACCATGTCTGCCGCCACGTCAAAGACGATTGCTGCCTGTTGACGGTCCGCTGCGCATCCGTAGACTTCTGCCCGTTCCTCACCATCACCGCAACAAAGAAGAAGTGCCACGGCGGCAGCAAGCTCACTCTTGCCTTGTTTTTTTGCAATCTCAACATAGGCTGTGTTGAACTGGCGATAACCATTAGGCTTGAGAATGCCAAAAATGTCCCTAATGATTTGTTCCTGCCAGTCGATGAGCTCGAAAGGCTTTCCTGCCCATGTTCCCTTCGTGTGGCAAAGGCTCTCGATGAACATCACCGCATAATCTGCGGCATCCTTATTGTAAATGCTATTCTCTGCTTTAAATTTTGTGGGTGTGTATTTTTTGAGTTTCCGCATCACCCTTTCCATCCCTCCTTTCGGGCAATAAAAATAGGAACCTTCCCTTTTAAGAAAGTCCCTATCCTTATCACACAAATTTAATTTGAAGCTTTTTTCCTAACCCATGCGCTATTTTAGACAGGGTAGTAATGGATGGCATAGCCTGTCCTTTTTCAATTCGACTAATATTTGACTGCCGAATCCCTGTCCGTTCAGCTAGGTCAGACTGCGTCAGGTTTTGCTCATTCCGAGCCTTAAGCACCATCATCATCAGTTGATATTTCAATTCGCTGTCATCCCATTCTTTCTTAAAATCAGGATTAGCCATCTGCTCCTTAAGGTATTTATCGAAATCATCCATTTCGTTCACCTCCGACCGAATCTGTTCTTATAATCATCGCGTATTTTCTTGGTGCGTTCGATGAAACACCAAACTCACATCCCCCGTGTCTTTTCCAAAATGTCGCTCGTTTCTTTAACCATGTGAAGGAATTTGCCAACCTTATCTGTACGAGGAACAGCCCTCTTTCGAGGGTGTCCTTTTGGAATTTTTTCTTTTTACTTGCTTGCCTTTCCGAAAAGGTAGGCTTCTTTCAAGGCTTCGGCGAGGCTCCAAACCGAGGTTTCAATGAAGTCCTCGCTGTCGCTTCCCTTTGCCTCAAGGCTGCCTCTCTCTTCGATGGCGTAAATCGCTTTCTTTGCGATCTCCAAAAGTTCCTTCTGTTCCTTTGCGCTTAAGTTTTTCATGGTTGTTTCCTCCTTAGGTTTCTTCGGGGTGTTCCCTTTTGTTGTGTATATATATCACTCTAAAGGAGGATAATAGCAAGTCATTTTTGTAGATTTTATCGAGATTTTTCCCCTTCCATCGCATGGTGGATGGTGGCAAGGATCTTCTCCTGTTCAGCCTCTTTCACACCGATGCTCTTTAGGGCTTCCCTTGTTCCACAGTCCGGACAAATGAGCGTTTTGTTATCGCCTCTTGAAAGTGCCGGCACATCTCGGTACGCCTTACCGCAATGGGGACAGTGGCGAAGTGCAAGGTTGTTATTTTCCTTCATCGTAAAGCCTCCTCGTCGTTTTAAGTGCCTGCCAAAAATACGCTTCTGGAAGTCCAAAATCGCGGTAGCCATCAAGGCAGGTCTTTAGGTAAGGATAGCTTGGTATTCCAATCTCTCGCTCCTCGTGCATGATGTAGACGTACACGGGGAGTCGCTCTATATTGCCACTACTCATGTTTACTACATCCACTTCCATCTCCTTCTTGTAATAGAAGGATGGAAAGCCCTCGTAGCGGTCAAGAGCCGCCTCGTCAGCGGCCGTGGTTTCCCACACGGCGGCAGGAACGCATTCCTTGGGGTTTTGCTCAATGGTGAGATACGCGCCCGACTTGGAGCCTTTAAACAAGAGTTCGTAGCCCTGAATCTCCGTCGTTCCGATGATGCGCGCCGTCGGGCATCTTTTCTTCATTTGCTGAATGTTGAGGTTACTGCCGTAAGCTAGATAGTATCGTGTTTTCATATTGGTTTCCTCTCTTTCTGAAGGAATCACCCTTCTACCACCTTAAGCCCGCTCGTGGCGGGTAAGGTAGCAGGAGGCTGACTTCTTTAGGCATATCTTCCGTTCCGAAAAGCTGTGTCTCCTGCAAGGCGCCTCGTGAGCACCTCCCTTGCGGTTTTGAATTCTTCTCCGATAAAGCCGAGGCGTAAGAGCCAAGTCCGCATGGCGTATTTTGGATTTTCCGTCTGCTGAGGCTTAGGGCTTGCGGTCTTTACCGTCTTTGCCATTTGGTTGAGGGCAAGACAAAGCTGAATGTAGCTTTTAAGTTGCCCTGCGTGAAGTCCATTTTGCTTGCCATCTTTCGGTGCGTCAAATTGGAAAAGGCGAAACTCAATCGTCCCCTTCGTGAAGGTGGCGTGGAAATTCAGCATATGGTAGCGACTGTTGTTGTAGTGTTGACTGCGTCCGTAGCTTGCGCCATTTTCATTGTACCAAATGTCGGCAAACGCAGACATGCTCTTTGGTTTTACTTTGTTCAACTTCGTGAGGAAGTTTGGTGAGACTGTGCGACAGTAGCGGTTCATGCGTCCTCGGTCGAGGTCAAGGGCATCGGCTAGAAGGTTTTCGTGGCTTGCCATGATGTTGGCAAGGTTTCGCATCGTCTGCGGTGTGTGCCCCTTTGCACCGATGTGGATGTGAACACCGCATCCGCGCGTTGCGTCGCTTTTCGCGCCCGCTCTCCGAAGTTTTCGTAAAAGTTCCTGCAAGGTTTCCATGTCGTGATAGGTAAGGATCGGCGTCACAAGTTCACACTTTTCGTTGTCGGGGCCTAAGATACTAACGTCCTTTTGGAATTTCCACTCGCGCCCCTCACCGTCCCAGGCACTCCATGTTTTGTACCCGTTGCGGTAGTCCGTGTTTTCGTAACGCATCGTGCCAAAAAACTCGGCGGCAATCTTTGCGGCTCGGTCGCGCCTTATGCTATTCATCTCAACCTCAACGCCGATGGTCTGTTTCTTCATTTCTTCGATTTGCGTTTTGATATGCTCTTTCATAGTGTGCCTCCTGTGATACTTTGCTTCTTTTGTTGTGTATATATATCACTCTAAAGGCACATAATAGCAAGTCATTCAGCGCAATATATTGTGTATACAATGCATCCACTATCTATATCTTGCGTATTTCATCCTCGCCGTACACCACATTCAGTCCTGAACCATTGTCCCAACGGACGAGAATGGATGCCGTATCATCAACGCCCTTAACCGTTCCTTTCGTTCCAATCGGCGGTGCTTGAGGGTCCTCCATGCGCAAGAGTTCCACCCTTGTTCCAACGGGATACATTTCTTTCAAGTACTCAACTGTCGCTCTGCTCGGAAACTGCATCTTCCTCCCCCTTCCTTTTACCGTCTTTAAAGGCACTGCTTCCGGATAGATTCTGCAAGAGGATTTTACGCTCAGCCTTGTATGCCTTTCCGATGAAACCGAGGCGCAAGAGAAAGCAGCGGAAAGAGTATCTTTCATTGCTGACTTCCTTCGCCTTTGCCGTGATGCGTTTTTGCTTGTAACTCATCTCGCAGATGCACTCGATGAAATGCATATAGGCTTGGTTCGTTTCAGGCTCCCTTGCTACGGAAAACCAAGGGAAGGTCACTTTATCCTTCTTGACCTCAATTGAAGCATCTGCAATGCCAAGTGCCTTTTTGATGAGTTCGCCCTTGGCAAGTAGCAGATGGTTAAGATTTTCTACATTGACCTTTTCGATAGGTACGGAAATGTCTAGCCCCTGTCCCTCCTGTTGCGGTACAAAGCCCTTCTCTTTGAGGAATGCGATGAGCCTTTGGACGTATTCCCCATCCACGTTATCCTCAAATAGCAGGTTGCCTTCAAAGTCGATGGTAAAGTCGCCTACCTTATAAGCATATGTGGGCATCCGCATATATACGGCAGGCGTTCCAACAAATTCACTGACGCATTGGGCGAGGTGCTTTCTGTTTTCGGCTCGGTAATGAATCTTCATGGTCGTTACCTCCTTTATTTTGGGTACTACATATATCACTCCAGAGCCGATAAATAGCAAGCTAATTTGTAGATTTATTTTTCACGAGCCATACGATGCCCGCAAGAACAAAAGAGACACAAGGAAGGGCTACGCCATTCCCCCACATCTTGTAGGCTGCTGAATCGGAATAAGGCTCCTTTAGCCACTTGATGATTTGCTTATCGGTCTTAGGTTTTCGAGACGCACTCATCACCGAGCGATGGGTTTCAAAGACCTCACGCCAAAAGGCGAGTTCTTCTTCCGTTGGGTTCTCCGTTCCTAAGTCATCGCACCACCAATCCGGGAATCCTTGCAGTCTTGCACATTCTCTAGGTGTTAGCCTCCGGACGATGTACTGAGGCGCTTTCATGACGGTCGGTGGATCTTTAAAGTCCGTAGCCACAAGTGTACTTACCACGTTCTTTTCTGCATCGGTGTGGTAGGAGTTTTTACTCGTACTATAAACAAGGCTTTCCGAACCACCGCCATACATACCACCACTGGCGCGAAGAGCACCTGCACACTGATTCTCCGTGTATTTGTCGTAGGCATCCTGCGAAAATGCCACAGCATGGCGATCGGTGGTATTTAACGTAAAGCTGATATTTTCACCCGTTCCGCTTCCTTGAGGCCCATTCTTTTCGGTGCGCCCAATCATCGAACCTTGCACGGCTACGACCGCCACACCACCTTGGTTGGAATCCGGTGCGTTGCCACTTGTATCAATGGTTCTTGCCGTATCCGTTTTATAGCAGTTATGCCTTGCATTTTTCGTTCCCTCCGATGTAAAGCGCACATCAAAGCACGCTTTGCCTTCTGCCACCAAGGGAACGTTATTGCCACCTGTTCCCATGCGGGAAGTCAGCGTTTGCACCACGCCATCTTCACGGATTTTGATACGACTATCCGCGCCATGATTTTCTATGGCTACCCGTTCCATGACGCAAGGTGGATGATGGGATTCGGCGCGAAGGGTCGATGTCTTTTCCTCCGTCACATCCATCCTCTCCCCGCCTTGGTCGTTTAAGCATAGACCGCCTGCTCCTCGAGGGCTCTTTTGAGTACCTCCGGTAGCTCTTTGCCACGCGCGGAAGCCCTCCGCAGAATGCCCAGACAAGCCTTCCGACTCAAATAGAATTTTTCCGGCACATTCTCCTCTAAAATCTGCGACAAGGTAGATACGTTTTCTTCTTTGGGGAACTCCCCAATACTGAGCGTCCAAGGTTCTCCAAGCGATGGAGTAACCATCTCCCACGATGCTTCCCGAGCCATTCCATTTGCCACTTTGAGGTTTAGAAATAGTAGCTGCGGAATCTTTAACCTGTGAGAGTGCTTCAAGGACGCATCGGAAATCCTCGCCTTTATTGGACGAGAACGCGCCTTGGACGTTTTCCCAGACCACAAATCTTGGAGACTTGCCATCCGTCTTACACCTCATTTCTTTCACAATCCGTACCGCTTCGTAAAATAGCACCGACCGCTCGCCATCAAGTCCTGCTCGCTTTCCTGCAATCGACATGTCCTGGCACGGGCTACCGAAGGTGACGATGTCGACGGGTGGAAGGTCTGCACCACAGAGTCTCGACACATCGCCGTAGTGTTTCATAGCAGACCGCTGGATCCTTACAACGTTCAACGATACGGTCAGCCAGGTTACGGCTAATCTCGATAAATTCGAACTCGGCG
>OMUE01000208.1 GCA_900314165.1 uncultured Acidaminococcus sp. | reverse complement strand
TGAAAGCTAAACTGGAAGAAGCTGGCGCTACCGTAGAACTGAAATAATTTCTACTTGTGTCATTAAAAACTCCCGAACCATTTGGTTCGGGAGTTTTTTTGTAGGATGGCAGAGTGTGTTGATAACTGTTATATTCATTACACTATTCATGTACTATTTTGTTAAATTTACAAATTTAACATAAATTCCGTAAAGTATTTTATAATATAAGAGTACTATATCATACTATTTTATCGAAGGAAGTGTTCATCATGTCAAACGAGAAAACGGAATCCACCCAGAATGCCTTGCCACGATTTATCGGCTTCAGCTTGTTCGGACTCTTTATGTTCTTCTTCAAGCTGGAATGGATCAATCCTGCACTGAAAAGTGTGCCGGTTGACTTCATCGTGACGAGCCTGCAGAAATTCGCCATGCCTTTGGTGCGTATCTTCATCCTGGCCGTTATGTACGTTGGTGCCGTACTGCCGTTCGTGAAGAAGACCTGGCATAAGGATGCCATTACGACCATTATGTCCTTTGCGAAGATCGGCGGTGCTATCATCGGCACGATTATGTTCTTCGGCCTGTGGAAGGATAACACCTGGCTGTGGCGTGGTGATATCGGACCCTTCCTGTTCAATAAGCTGGCCATCCCTGTAGGCTTGGTTATTCCTATCGGCTCTGCCTTCCTGGCTTTCCTGGCTTCTTATGGCCTGATGGAATTCATAGGTGTGCTGGTTGACCGGATCATGCGCCCCTTGTTCCATACTCCCGGCCGTTCTGCAATCGACGCCGTAGCCTCCTTCGTAGGCAGCTATTCCATCGCTCTGATCATTACGAACGGTGTGTACCGGGATAACCGGTATACAGCTCGTGAAGCAGCTATTATTGCTACCGGGTTCTCCACGGTTTCCATGACGTTTCTGCTGGTGGTTGCCCGGACCCTGGGCCTGATGGACCACTGGTCCGCCTACTTCTTCGTATCCATGGTCGTGACCTTCATCGTTACGGCTCTGACAGCCCGCTTGTGGCCTCTGAAATCCATTCCTGATACGTACTTTGGCGGCCATAAGGCTGAAGAACCGGAACTGACGGGCTCCCGTTTCGAACGGGCCTGGCAGATCGGCCTGAGAACCGCTGCTGCTCAGCCTCCTGTACTGACCTTATGTAAAGATAACCTGCTGGCCGGCCTGAAGATGGCTTTTGCGGTTATTCCCTCTATTACGTCCGTTGGTCTGCTGGGCTTGTGGCTGGCAGAATTCACGCCGTTGTTCGACTGGTTTGGCTATTTGTTCTATCCGTTCTTCAAGGTGTTTGGCATGGCTCAGCCTCTGCTGGGCGGCAAGGCCGCAGCCCTGTGCCTGCCGGAAATGTTCCTGCCGGCTATCTTGGTGAAGAGCAGCGGCACCATGCTGTTGAAGTTCGTCATTGCAGTCGTCAGTATTTCCGAAATCCTGTTCTTCTCCGCCAGTATCCCCTGCGTCATGGGTACGGATATCCCTCTGAAGATGCGGGATATCATCGTCATCTGGTTCGAACGTGTGGTCCTGTCCATCGTCATCACCATCCCCATCGGTATGCTTATGGGCTTTGCAGATGTAGTGACGAAGTAGAGTAAACAGTAAATAGTGAACCCACCACCGTTGCAAGCAACGGTTCCCCGCCCTTTTCAAGGGCGGGGGACTAGGCGAAGCTTGGTGGCGGGTTTATTTTTTCAAAGGAGTATCATTATGCCCAAAATCTACTTATACGGCGCCTCCAATACGGATGGGTATGATCCACGGGGCATGCTGAAAGGCCGCTATGGGCCGGAATTTCGCTTTCCAGACGTGTTACGGAAGACCCTAGGCAGCAGTCAATGGGTGGTGGTAGAAGACGGCCTGAACGGGCGAAAGATTCCCGGGGAGGGGTATTTATCGGATTACTTTTTGCAGAAGCTGCAGGCAGCTATGCCCTTGGACTACGTGGCCGTCATGCTGGGAACAAATGATGTGTTGAGCATGCGGGAACCGGATCCGGCTGTCATTACTTCCAGGCTGGAACAGTTGTGCCTGAGGGTGCAGGAACTACTGAAACAGAAGGATTCCCAGGCCCGTCTCCTTATCCTTACGCCGCCACCATTAGATCTGTGTGACGATGACGGCATAAACCTGGGCGAAGCCATATCTCAACTTCAACAGTCCTACCAGGAGCTGGCCCAACAACATGGCTGGGGCTTTGTAGACACAAGGCCCTGGCATTTGGAATTATCCTATGACGGCATCCATCTGTCGGAGCAGGGGAGCCGGGAGATGGGGGTGAGGTTTGCCTGCTTGTTAAAGATGATAGATGACAGATGATAGAACCTGTTATCGGGGGTTAGGGATTACGGACGGACGACGGAAGACAGCCGACGGACGACAGAGGAACCACGCTACCGCGTGGAATTGATGGGCGGGGCCCAGTCCGCCCTCGCACAGTGCGGGGGCAAGTCTCATTAGAGCTCTCAGCTTCCTTTCTGTCCGCCCTTTTCAAGGGCGGGGGACCATCCGAAGGATGGTGGTGGGTCCGCGTAGCCGGTGGTAGGGGTGTCCGTGCGGAGCACCACTAAAAAAATTCCTATAAAAATGTAGGAATTCCCTTGACAATAATATACTACTGTAGTAGGATATTCACATATCGAGAAAAGCGATGATCGGAATAAGTACTTTCGGGAAACAGCGACAGAGAGTCCGGCACAAGCTGAGAGCCGGATCGTTTGAGAACCGCCAGGAATGCCTCCGTGAGCTGGATGCTGAAACTATCGTAGTACGCAATCCCGGGTTAGCGGCCGTTACAACTGCTGAAAAGGCTGCCACTGTGTGGCAGTAAACCAGAGTGGAACCACGGGCCATCGTCTCTGTGAGACGGTGGCCCTGTTTTTTATGCCCAAAATCTGTATTCTTTCTACTATATGAGGTGAAAACATTCATGATAGAGTTTAAAAACATAAGCAAGACGTTTCAGACCAGCCAGGGAACGGTCCATGCCCTGGACCACGTGAATTTGTCCGTGGAGAAAGGGGATATCTACGGTGTCATCGGGTTTTCCGGTGCCGGTAAGTCCACCTTGCTGCGCATGGTGAATGCCCTGGAATACCCTACGGAAGGCCATGTAGAAATCCTGGGGAAGAATGTGGACGAATTAGACCATAAGGAGCTGAGGCTGACCCGGAAGAATATCGGCATGATCTTCCAACAGTTCAACCTGCTGGAAAGCAAGACCGTCTACGACAACGTGGACGTGCCTTTAAAGCTGAATAAGATTGAAAAGGCGGCCAGGGACCAGATTGTAAAGACCCTGCTGAAATTCGTCAGCCTGGAAGATAAGGCCGATGTGTATCCGGCCCAGTTGTCCGGCGGCCAGAAGCAGCGGGTGGGCATTGCCAGAGCTCTGGCTACGAACCCGTCCATCCTGTTGTGTGACGAAGCCACCAGCGCCCTGGATCCGGAAACCACGGAACAGATCCTGCAGCTGCTGCGGAAAATCAATAAACAGCTGCACATCACCATCCTGTTCGTCACCCACCAGATCCAGGTCATCCAGCAATTGTGTAATAAGGTAGCCGTCATGGAACACGGCAAGGTGGTGGAAAGCGGGCCCGTACTGGAAGTATTCAGCAATCCGAAAGAAGAAATTACAAAACGGTTCGTACGCACCGTTATTCCCGATGCCATTCCTGAGAGCATCGTGGAAAAATTGAAGCAGGATAAACGACCCTATAAGCTATTGAAGATCCGCTTCCTGGGAGATCAGGCGTCTGAGGGCTCTATTTATGAACTGAATGAACGGTTCGGCCTGAAGACGAATATCGTATTTGCCAATGTATGCGAACTGCAGCAGACGGCCCTGGGCCTGTTCATCGTCCAGGCTTTGGACGAAGGAGACAAGATCCGGCAGGCAGAGCAGTATCTGACAGAAAAAGGTATCTTTTGGAAGGAGGTGGCTTTGCAATGATGGAACAATTAGGCGTACCTGCTTCCCGGCTGGTGCTGGCAGCAGAACAGACCTTGTACATGGTGTTCGTATCCCTGGTAGTGGGTTCCATCCTGGCTATAATCCTGGCCGTTGTCCTGGTGTTGACCAACGATAAGGGAATTTTGCGGAACCGGCCCATCTATGCGGTACTGAATACCATCATCAACATTATCCGCAGCGTGCCGTTCATCATCCTCATGGTGTTCATCATGCCTCTGACGAAGGCTATCATCGGCACGAGAATCGGTACCACGGCAGCGCTGATTCCACTGATCGTGTTCATTACGCCGTACCTGACCCGGTTGTTTGAAAACTCCATCCTGGATGTGAACCGGGGGATTGTGGAAGCAGCTCAGGCTATGGGTGCCTCCTATTTCGAAATCGTATGGTATTTCCTGCTGCCGGAGGCGAAGGGCTCCCTGATCCTGTCCATTACGACGGGAACCATCGGGCTCATCGGGGCAACGGCTATGGCAGGTGCTATCGGCGCCGGCGGCGTTGGTGACTTGGCCCTGACCTACGGCTATGAACGGATGAATACACCGCTCATGTTGTTTACGGTTGTGGTACTCATTGTGTTTGTGCAGATCATCCAGACTCTGGGCAACCACTTTGCGTTTAAGACGAGAAATCATTAAAAGGCGGAAACGTAATACGTTGTACGTTGTACGTAGTACGAAGAATCACAAATAACTTTCATAATGCACAAACCCGTAGGGGCGCCCCAAAGCGTAGCGGCGGTGCGCCCGCCAATCATGATGAACAGCCTGGATGCGGGTTTACCGTCGGGGCCTACGGCCCCTTTGGGAAACCCCTACGAAGTTAAGCGTGAAAGTTAATTAAAGTTTACGGTATCACGTATTACTATTTATTTTAAAAGGAGATGCATATCATGTTTAACAAGAAGCTAACGAAATTAGTAGTGACTGGTTTGGCAGTTCTCATGACAGCGGCGGTGTTTGCCGGCTGCGGCAGCGATGGCGCTAAAAAAGGCGGCGATGACAAGAAGGCAGCTACGAAAAAGGAACTGAAGTTCAGCAAATCCCAGGGTCCGTACTCCGACTTGTTTGAAAAAGGCGTAAAGCCCATCCTGGAAAAGAAGGGTTACAAGATTACCGGCAAGGACATGAGCGACCTGCTGCAGGCCGATATTGCCCTGAATGAAGGAGAAGTGGACTTCAACGTAGAGCAGCATACGGCTTACATGAACAACTTCAACAAGAAGCAGGGCGGCCATCTGGCAGCGCTGACTCCTATTCCTACGGTGCCTGCAGGCATCTACGCCGGCAGCAAGAGCAAACTGGACCAGGTTGCTGACGGGGATACCGTGGCCGTGCCTAACGATGCTTCCAACACCGCTCGTGCCTATGCCCTGCTGCAAAAAGCCGGCTGGATCAAACTGGATCCCAAGAAGGACCTGGCAACCGTTACTCAACAGGATATCGTGGAGAACCCTCATCACCTGAAATTTACGGAAATGAAATCCCTGAACATCCCGGCTGTACGGGGTGACTTCAACTACATCGTCATTACCGGCTCCATCGTGTACAACGCCAAGATCGATCCGGCAACGGCTCTCATGAAAGAAGACATCCTGCCGCACCTGCTGCTGCAATTGGTAGTTGCTGAAAAGAACAAGGATGCCCAGTGGGCTAAGGATATTGCCGCTGCCTACAAGTCCGACGAATTCCAGAAATACATGAAGGAAAACAACAAGGGCCTGTGGAGCGATCCGAACGCGAAGAAGTAAAAATGTTTGATTACTAATTTAACATTCTGCAAAGCTTGGTGGGCGCATCTTACGGTGCGCCCCTACGAATTCTCAACGTCCTTTCGGTAGAACGGCGTCTGTCTGACACGCATCCGTAGGGGTTCATCGAGAGATGAACCCACTAGAGCTACGTTATGTTATACTGCTATCATAGCCATTTTATAGGAGGCGTTTCCAATGGACGTGAAAACGAGAGTTGAAGCAATCCAGGAGGAATTGGTCAGCCTGCGGAGATATTTCCACAAGCATCCGGAACAATCCTGGCAGGAATATAAGACACAGGCTAAGATTATGGAATACTTGGACCAACTGGGCATTCCCTGTGTGAAAGCCTGCAAGAGCGGCGTCATCGCTACCATCAGGGGACCTCATTCCGGAGATAAGATCATCGGTATCCGAGCGGACATCGATGCCCTGCCGGTCACAGAGCTGGGCACTCCGGAATATAAATCCGAAAACGAAGGAACCATGCATGCCTGCGGTCATGATACCCACATCACCATGCTTTTGGGTACGGCTAAGGTGCTGGCAGAGCTGAAGGATGAATTGACCGTCACCGTGCGCCTCATCTTCCAGCCTGCAGAAGAACTGGTGGAAAACAGCGGTGCCAAATACATGAAGGATGAACCGTTGGTAAAAGAATGTGACAGGCTTATCGCTATGCATATCTGGAGCAAGATTCCCTTTGGCTGGGCGTCCCTGCGCTATGGGCCTATTATGAGCGCGGCAGATACCTTTGATATCTATGTGACAGGCAAGGGTGGTCACGGGGCTCTGCCTCACCAGACCATCGATCCCATCGTAGCAGGCTCTGAATTTGTGACGAACCTGCAGGCTGTGGTCAGCCGGGAAGTGAATCCTTTGGAACCGGCAGTGCTCAGCGTCACCAGTTTCCAGTCTGGCACCACGTCCAACGTGATTCCCGGTGAGGCTCATTTGTCCGGTACGGCCCGTACCTTCAATAACGACCTGCGCAACGAGTATCCCCATATCCTGGAACGGGTAGCTAAAGGAGTGGGGGAGACCACGAGGTCTTCTATCCGGGTGGATTACCATTTCGGCACTCCGCCCACCATCAACGACAAAGAATGCGTGGATACGGGCCGTAGAGCCTGTGCCAAAGTGTTTGCTGCCGATAAATTAGTGGACTGGGAACTGCAGATGGGCGGTGAAGACTTCGCCAAGTACTATAATCCTAAGTGCCTGCTGCTGTTAGGCGGCGGCCTGGCTGATGAAGCTCGCCGGTATCCTCAGCACAGCCCTTATTTCGACATCGACGAACGGGCCCTGAGCCTGGGAGTCCAGTACTTCGTGCAGTACGTGTTGGAGTATGAGAAGGAAGTATGATAAAGTGGGATTAGGGATTAGGGATTAGGGATTAGGGATTAGGGATTAGGGATTAGGGATTAGAGATTAGAGGGATAACTACCCCCTAACCCCTGTCAGCTAATCCCTAATAACAAAAAGAGCGCCGCGAAGGCGCTCTTTTTGTTATTCCAATCCTCTTCTTTTCATTTCTTCCGCTACAGCCGTGTAACAGGGCACGGGGACGTTGTACTTGTTGCCCAGGCGGACCATTTCGTAGATCAGGCCGTCTACCTCGGAACGGTGACCGGCAGCCACATCCCTCTGCATGGATGTATTCGTTTCCGGAATCAGGCTGTTGTGAATGTCAACCAAAAAGTGAGCCACTTGCTCACGAATTTTTGAGCCACTCTT
>OMUE01000168.1 GCA_900314165.1 uncultured Acidaminococcus sp. | reverse complement strand
GCGGGGGACCATCCGAAGGATGGTGGTGGGTTCGCGTAGCCGGTGGTGGGTTCGCGTAGCCGGTGGTGGGTTCGCTCCCAAGGCTGGTGGTAGGGGTGTCAGTGCGGAGCACCACTAGCCTCTAACGTCTAACTTCTAACGTCTAATATTTACTCCAGTGCCCCTTTCCAATCCATGATTCCCCCAAAGTCCACGATATTCTTATACCCCATGGCCACGAGCTTTTGAGCTGCGTCCTTGCTCCTCCGGCCGCTGCGGCAATAGACCAGGATCAGCTGTTCTTTGTTCGGCAGCGCCTTGGGCGGTTCCTTCTGGATCGTTTCGTTGGGCACATTGATCGCCTTGGGAATATGCCCGCCTTTATATTCCTCCGGTGTCCGTACATCCAGGATAATGTACCCCTGTTGCGACTTCATGATGCCCGCCGCCTCTTCTGCCGACACCTTCTTGTAATTTCCCTGGGCATTCCCCTGGCTCTTCCCTCCTCCGCAGCCCATCATCAGGGCCATCACGAGGCCTAAGACAACAACTAAACCGATTTGTTTCACAATACGTTCCTCCTTGATTGGATCCGCTTTCATGGCGTGATAGGTGCTTCGTGGTACGTGAATACGTACATACGTGCATACGAGGATAACTTGGGCACGAGGCGCCTTAGGTCCGCCTATTCTTTAGAATCCTCCTGCTAAAATAATAGTACAGAATCCACATTTTGACTAGCATAGGAACTCATAAATAACTTTCTGTTTGCACTACCCCTACGGAGTCATATCCTAAGATGAGCCCTTTAAAACTATTCATCATTTACCTTGATATAGCTTTAAACTATATCCAACCACTATTTTTATATATTTCCTTATAACCGATATTTATAGTATGCTTTTCCCATACAAAAATAAATTTATGGAGGCATACAAAATGACTTTAAACCATAAACCACCGTTCCGGTACGATATCGTTGGCAGCTTCCTGCGCCCGGCTGCCCTGAAGGAAAAACGGGCCGCCTTTGCTGCCGGCACCCTTACCGCTGAAGACCTGAAGCAGGCCGAAGATGCCGCGATCCAAGACCTGGTCGCAAAAGAAAAGCAAGTGGGCCTGCAGGCCGTGACCGACGGGGAATTCCGCCGTCGTTACTGGCACCTGGACTTCCTGGCTGACCTGGAAGGCGTCACAGAAGTGTCCGCCGAAGCCTGGTCCGTCCATTTCAAAGGAGCCCAGCCGAAAGCGTCCACGGTCCGGATCACCGGGACTCTGGGCTTCGGGAACCACCCGTTCCTGGAACATTTCAAATACCTGCAAGCCATCGCCGGAGATACCCTGGTGAAGATGACCATCCCCTCTCCCAGCATGCTGCACCTGATCTGCTGCGTCCGGGAAAAGCATTATGTGGCCATTCCTCAATACGAAGACAAGCAAAAGCTATATGCGGACATTGCCCGCACCTATCAGGAAGCCATCCGGGCCTTCTATGATGCCGGCTGCCGGTACCTGCAGCTGGACGATACGTCCTGGGGCGAATTCTGCGACGAGAGCAAGCGGAAAGCCTATGCAGAACGGGGCTTTGACCTGGACGACATTGCCAGGAACTATGTAAAGGTCATCAACAAAGCCCTGGAAGCCAAGCCTGCGGACATGACCATCACCATGCACATCTGCCGGGGCAACTTCCGTTCCACCTGGTTCAGCTCCGGCGGTTACGAACCCGTTGCGGAAACCCTGTTCGGCCATTGTAACGTGGATGGATTCTTCCTGGAATACGATTCCGACCGGTCCGGGGACTTCACTCCCCTGCGCTACATCCAAAACCAGCAGGTTGTGCTGGGCCTGGTGACTTCCAAGACTCCGGAACTGGAAGACAAGGACGCCGTCATCGCCCGCATCCACGAAGCGGAAAAATACGTACCTCTGCAGCAGCTGTGCCTGAGCCCCCAATGCGGCTTCTCCTCTACGGAAGAAGGCAACCTGCTGACCGAAGACGACCAGTGGGCAAAGCTGAACCTGATCAAGGACATTGCCAAAACCGTTTGGCAGGACGCATAAAGCAACGCACCACCTCTGACAACTTTGCAAGGAATTGAACCCTGCCTAACTTGTCAGAGCTGGTGCGTTGCTTATCTTTGATGAAAGCGGGCTTACCGCCGCTGCGCTCTGGCAAGCCCCTACGCTACAGACGATCGACAACATAACGCTGCCCAGCGGGCTGTCGCCCCCGTGAGGGGGAGAGGGCCATTGCGTTAGCAATGGCGAGGGGGCTGGGCAGCGCTCTTTTGCGAGGCAATGATGAGGGGGCAACGCGCCCACATTGCTTCACTAGTATAAGAATTTACAAATAACTTTCTGTTTACTTAACCTTAATATAGACGCAAAATCATGACACGAATCCGTAGGGGTTCATCGTAAGATGAACCCACAAAGCATCTTCTTGTCAAGAATCCTTGGTGGGCGCATCTCACGATGCGCCCCTACGGTTGCTAAATTAAGTGTAGGTATTCAATATTAAAGTTAATTGCGGTTTTCTATACTAGCTTCTAACGTCTCACCACAACCCCTCATCCGCCAAATCCAGAATGACCTCCTTGCTCTCAATCTCTTCTTCCGTCTCCGTGTTCACAATCTTGATGTAGTAGTGCAGCAGAGGGTCGTATTTTTTCTTCTTTAAATCAAAGTCCAGGGACACGATGCGCTTGGCGGCATCCTGTTCCTTACTGTCGCAGGTGTACAGCACTTCCGTGCTGATGACTTCACCGGTGCTGTCCTGGAGGAAGATCCGGTACTGAGCGGGCTTCAGGATATCGCTGACAGGATATTCCTGGTAGAATTGCTGCCGCAGATGGAAGGTCGAGATCTTCGTCCGGTCGTTGATGAGGGCCAGCTTTACGCTCTGGGTATCCACGATACCTTTCTTGGTAGAGACGCTGATGACAGGCACCAGCAGCTCCTGAGGAGACGAGCCGCCGTGCACATAGTTCATGCCCCCATGGCACTTAAACACGCTCATACCCTTGGCCAGCAGCACGTAGCGTGTGTCTTCAGTCTTCAAAGTCTGGGCCAGAG
Organism: uncultured Acidaminococcus sp.; assembly: GCA_900314165.1. The sequence continues at coordinate 3,342 of OMUE01000168.1, read as the reverse complement.
GCAGGCTGTACATGCCATTGGCTTCTACAGGCCCATCATTCAGGATGAACCGACGGTCCGTAAAGGCACTTTTATCCGCCTGGTTTTCCAGCTTGTCCGCTTCCCGCAAAGGCTTCCGGGTGTACAGGAACCCATGGTCCGCCGTAATGACAAAACGATAAATATTGGCGCTGCGAGACAGTCTCTTCACCAGCTGGAATAGCTCCCGGATAGTCTGATTTACTGCCGTAAACACGGAGTTCTCCGTCCGGGCACTCTCCCCTGTGGCATCAATCCTGTTGTGGTAAATATAGATAACCTCTGTCCCTTTAGAAAAGCTCTTCAGCTCTTTGGAATTCATGCGCTGGATGGAATCGTAGTCCATGGCGATGGAATTAGGATTAGCCTGCTGCAGGATTTTCTCCCGCTGTTCCCGGGATCCGCAGGGACGCCCATCCAGCAGGACCTTTGGCGTCCGGTCCCGGGTCACCGTCAGCACTGTATGAGGCAGCAGCTGAGCCATGCCCACCGCCGTTACCGCTGGTACCCCGGCCATGCGAGTGGATAGCTCTACCGTGCAGTTTTCGTCTTCTTGGAAGCGCTCTACCAGTTCCCGGGCTGCCTCATAGCGGAAGGCATCGGAAATGATGACCGCCACCTTTTCCTTATAGGGCTTCACCACTTCCCGGTAGAAATCCCTCTGCCAGGGCAGGATGGGCTCCCGATACTGGTCCTGATAGGCCCCATTCCAGGCGTACAGCTGCTCTTCCAGATATTTCGTATAATAGATATTCTGGATCCGGTCCCGCAATTCTTCGAACTCGGACCGGTCTTCCAGTTCGTCAAAAGCCGTCAGGAACCTCCGATAGCTCTGGTCGATCTTGTACTCCTGTTTTTCATAGGCGCTCACCATGGCCTGCAGGTCATGCTGGGGCCCGTAGTTCACGTTCATGTACAGCTGCCAGGCGGCCTTCAAAAGCTTATAGGCATGCTCAAAATTCTTGCCAAAGTGCAGCCGCAGCCGCTTGTCGCACAGCTCCGGTATGGTGAGACCTGCCAGCTGGGCTCCCTTGTCCTCGGCTACCAGTCTGGCAATCATCCAGCGGCACAGCAGGAAATCGATGCAGCCAAAGGAAGCTGTTTCCAGGAAGTTTTCCAGGGGCAGCTTGCTCAGGAACGCTTCGGCCTGCAGGAAGGTTTCCAGAGACTTGGACAGATAATCAAAGCTGTCCTGGTACTTCACGTTGTTCATCATGTTTTCCAGAAGTACCGTAATGGAACTGAGCTTATTTTTCATGCCATCGGGAGCGTACTCCATCCAGACCTCCGGCACGGCTTCCGGACAGGTCCGGAACGTATACGTCACAAACAGCGCTGCCACAAAGTCCTGGAGACTGGGAGCCGGGCGGCTGTAGCCATACCTCTCCCCTACTACGTCCCAGAACACTCCATCCAGGGCACAGGCCTGGAGCTTTTTATAGGCTTCGTTATCAGCCAGATCCGTCTCATCCAGGATTTCGTACACCAGTTCATCCACGGTCGTGGTCTGAGTCCCTACGGCGCAGCACATAGCGATGGTCAGCAACGTCCGCTCGTCCAATTGGGTGGGCAAAATGGGCTTCACCCGTTCCAGAAAGTCTTGGGTCCGCCGGGCCGCTTCCTTCCGCTGGGCCGCATTGGTGCGCTTCAGGCCGATGAGGAAGAACGGCTTCAGCTTCTTCAAAGTATCCTGCAGCCGGGACGGAATGCCTGCCTCGTGAGCCAGGAACGACAGCTTGTCCGCATAGATCTGGCTGGAATACAGCAACATATCCTCCAGGTGATTCACTGACACGTCCGGCTTCACAAAAGGCCCGTACAGCAAGTATTTGCCCTGAGGGTCTTCGTGTTCGATGCGCAGCTTTACCCGGAAGCTGTTCCGGTCTGTCAGGTGCAGGAGCGTCACGTCCGGCAGCTGCAGCTGATCCACGTCTTCGGCAAAGGAACCGTCCGGATCATACCAGAATACGATTCGGTGACCTTCCTGGAATTTTGTTTGAATTTGTGCACTGATGTCCTGCAGTGTTAAGTCGTCCATGGACGAGCCTCCCATTATTTTATCGGTGCCAGGATCTGATAAAATTTTCCGTCTTTATCCGTCTGGACCTTTTCGTAATTTACCTTGACGCCGTCATCCAAATCAATATCCGTATGTTCATTGGCCAGATGCTCCAGGCGGATGCTGTAATCCTTGACCTCGGCAATCTGCTTCAACAGATGTTCCTTCCGTTTCTGCATGGCCGCCGCCTGACGCTTGTCCTTCAACGTATCCAGAGCCATGTCGATGGACTTCACTTCCGTCTCATACTGGTTCTGGATCTTGTGGACGTACAGCAGCACCCGGCTGGTGGTGTCCTTGTTCCACCGATGCATGTACACCAGGGCCTTGAAGCCGTTTTCCTTACCGCTGTCAAACAGCCAGTAGATGGGCCGCTTCTGGTAGATCTTGCAGTGGTTCTTGTAGAAGCTCTTCAGGAAATACGTCCGCAGCACATCCCTGGGCGTCAGGCCCTTTTCTTCCAAGGCATCTGCAATGAATTTCAGATTTTCTTCCAGGGTTTCCTTCCCGTACACCTTCTTCAGCCAGGCGATGCACAGCCCTACGATATCATCGGACAGATAGGCCTCGTCCGTCATGGGAATCACGTTATCCTCATCGGGAATGAACGTGGAGTACTTGGAAGCATCCCACTCGCCTCCTGCATAGGCCAGACCGTCCACGTCTAAGGAGTACCGGCCCAACATGCAGCCCACGGCGTAGGAAAGGAGGGATTGGATGACGTCCTGTTTGGTGAGGACGTAGTTGTTATTTTTATAGGACTCTGGAACATCTAATTTTTTATCAAAAATTTTAGAAATAGTAATGTTTTGATTATCAACTTCAGAAGACACTTCGTCATTTAGGCCATATATTTCAATAAAAATTCTATTCAATTCTTTTTCATTGGATTTTAAATGATCAAAATGTTCATTTGAATTACATTTAAACTGGTCATAACATGTATTAAGAAAGGCTATTTTTCTATTTTTAGAGACCAAAGGATGAAATTTAAAATCCCATGATGTTTCATATGAGTCCCAATCATTCTTTCCTAATGTCACATTCTCTTGAACGATTAACTCAACTTGTCTCTTAACCTTTTCATCTCTCAATATTGGAATCTGGCCAATAGAACCTGCACCATAATTTAATGTTGGATTAATCATGTACAATACATTATTGACAATAGATGTATTTAACAAGCCTAATAAATAATAAATTTCGTCTTTTGTTAGAGTCCAACTTGAATGACCATTTTTAGTCCATCGAAAAAAGCCAATTTC
>OMUE01000166.1 GCA_900314165.1 uncultured Acidaminococcus sp. | reverse complement strand
ATCGACAACCCCTTTGGCAATGACAGCCAGAAGACCCCTATCTGCGTCATCAAAGACTACATTAAATAAAATCCTGGACTGTGCAATAAAACGTGTTGCACAGTCCCTTTTTTATTTGTAAAATAAGAATGTTAATATAAAGGCAGGTGATGAATGTGCAAGTTGTGATCGCGACCCATAATCAGGGTAAAGTAGAAGAATTTAAAGTACTGATGCAGGATTTAGGCATTACCTTTACCTGTCTGTCCGATTATGATGCGGTGCCGGAACCGGAAGAAACAGGCAGGACCTTTGCAGCCAATGCCCGGCTGAAAGCAAAATATTATGCTAAGGCGCTGAATCAGATCTGTCTGGCCGATGACTCCGGCCTGGAAGTGCTGAGCCTGAAGGGGGCACCCGGCGTGCGCTCTGCCCGGTATGCGGGAGAAGAGGCTACGGCTGAAGAAAATAACGATCTGCTGTTGGCCAATATGAAGATGCAGGTGCGCCGGAATTGCCGGTTTTTCTGCGCTCTGGCCGTAGCTAATCCGGAAGGCAGGATCCTGGCAGAGTCAGCAGGCATCTGCGACGGTATTTTGCTCCATGAACCTCATGGTACCAACGGCTTCGGGTATGATCCTCTGTTCTGGTCCACGGAGCTCCATAAGCCTCTGGGTGAAGCTACCATGGAAGAAAAGAATGGTATCAGCCATCGGGCCAAGGCCATCCGCAAACTGGTGAGCCAGTGGAGAAAGATAAAATGAAGATCGGTATTGTCAGTGACACCCATGGAGACCTGAAGGCACTGGGCAAAGTCCTGGATCAGGCTGGGGCTGTGGATCTGTGGCTCCATGCCGGGGATTACAGCCAGGACGCGCCGTTTATCCAGGCGGAGACGGGGATTCCTGTCTATGCGGTGTGTGGTAATTGTGACCTTTACGAAGACCGGGCTCCTGCAGAGCTGGTGACGAAGCAGGAAGGGTTTACCATTGCCATGACCCACGGCCATCGGTACGTGTGGGGCAATGATTACAGCCGGCTGCTGTACTGGGCTCAGGAAAAACAGGCGGATATTGTAGTGTTCGGCCATATCCATGTGCCGGTGTATCTGAACGAGGGCGGCATCCTGGTCTTAAATCCCGGCAGTCCCAGCCGCCCCCGGAACGGCGTTCCATCCTTTGGCATCCTGACACTGGAAAAAGGACAAAAACCGCAATTCATATTGCGGCAGATGAGGTAAGAAGCGTAGTACGTAGTACGTATCCATGCTCGACAGCCGACATACGACGGCCGACGGACGACAGAGGAACCACTAACGCGTGGAACGTATGCTCGAACCCACCACCGGCTACGCCGGTCCCCCGCCCTTGAAAAGGGCGGACAGAGTGCTGTCCGTGCGGAACACCACTAGCTCCTAGCAACTAGCCCACTAGCCGCTCACACAAGTTATGCAGCGCACTTCGTATGCACGTATACACATATGTACGTATTCACGTACTAAGGATAATTTTAAGGAGGAATTTTGTATGAATTTCAAGAAAACAGCATTGATTGTAGCAGGGATTTTAGCGTTGGCAGGACTGGCCGGGGGCTGTGGCAGTTCCGGCAGCAACAGCAAACCTGCCGGTGGGGACAAGAAAGTGGTCCTGAAGGTAGGTGCAACACCTGTACCCCATGCAGAAATCCTGAACGCCATTAAACCGGCTCTGGCCAAAGAAGGCGTAGATCTGCAGGTGGTCGAATTTACAGATTACGTAAAACCCAACCTGAGCCTGAACGATAAGGAACTGGACGCCAACTTCTTCCAGCACAAACCCTATCTGGACAAATTTGCTTCCGAACGGAAACTGGCTCTGGTGTCCGTTGGTGCTGTGCACATTGAACCTATGGGTGTGTACTCTAAGAAAGTGAAGGATATTAAGGCTGTGCCTGATGGCGCACGCATCGGCATCCCTAATGATCCTACCAACGGCGGCCGTGCCCTGGCTATCCTGGCTAAAGCCGGTCTGCTGAAACTGAAGGACGGCGTAGGCGTTATGGCTACGGTAAACGACATTACGTCCAATCCCAAAAACCTGAAAATCGTGGAAGCAGAAGCTGCTATGCTGCCCAGAGCACTGGACGACGTAGATCTGGCCGTCATTAACTCCAACTTCGCGATGGAAGCGAAACTGAATCCTACGAAAGATGCCATCTTCATCGAAGCTAAGGACTCTCCTTATGCCAACATCGTGGCCGTCCGCAAAGGCGATGAAAACCATCCTGAAATCAAGAAACTCATGAAGGCCCTGACCAGCCCTGAAGTGAAGAAATTCATTGGCGACAAGTACAAAGGCGCCATCGTTCCGGCATTCTGATGCAGGCTCGATAAAAGCTGACAAAAATCCCGAAGCAGGTTTTCCCTGTTTCGGGATTTTTTAGACGGGCGGGCCGCCCTCCGGTTGGCACGCCCCTACAGGATTTAACCGATTTGCTTTATTTTTTAACGATACTTGTAGGGGCGTGCCAGAGCGTAGCGGCGGCCCGCCCGTTTTCTTGCACTTTTTGAGATTTTTCGATATGCTATTAGTTATAAAGATTTATTAAAAGGAGTTCCTATGGCAGGTTCCATTACAACCTATACAAATAAAACCTTTACCCCTGCCGAGCCTCAGCCCTCCAGCTTGTGTATAGAGGACATTGCCCACGCTCTGTCCCTGCTGTGCCGGGGCAACGGCCACTGCAGCACGTTTTATTCCGTAGGGCAGCACTGCCTGGCCTGTGCCCGGGAAGCAGAAGCCAAAGGATATAGCCCCAAAGTGGTGCTGACGGCTCTTTTACATGATGCCAGTGAATGCTACCTGTCCGACGTACCCCATCCTTATAAATCGGCCATGCCGGAATACGTCCGGGAAGAGGACAGGATTATGGCCCTTATTTATGAAAAATTCCTAGGCAGCCAGCCTATGGCAGAGGAGGCCGCTCAGGTAAAATCCATAGACCGGGCGCTCATGTATTCGGATTTAGAGGCTCTGCTTCACGGGGAACATAACCCGGAGGCGGATGCACTGCTTCTAAAAGTAGATTATACAGTACGGCCTTTTGCCCAGGTGGAGCAGGAGTATCTGGAGACTTATAAAAGGCTGGAGAGCGTGGTAAGATGATACGTGCATACGTGCATACGTGCATACGTGCATACGTGCATACGTGCATACGTGCATACGTGCATACGTGCATACGTGCATACGTGCAT
>OMUE01000165.1 GCA_900314165.1 uncultured Acidaminococcus sp. | reverse complement strand
TCACGGTTTCCTGTTGATTGTCAAAAGCATAAAAGCCACGGCCCCATTTCAATCTGACCTGGTTCTGATTTTCCACAGCCTGATACAAGTACAGGTCTCCAGCCAGATCAACGTAATCCAGCGGAATCCCCTTGCTTCGAAGCAGTTCAACGATTCCCCGCAGATGATACGTCAACTCCGTCATATCAGTGGCTGTTGCCATCTGATTGAACCTTCTCAGGATCCGGTTCTCCGCATCCTGGTCACCTTTGGGGATCAGGCCCCGAAGGGCTTTACCCAGGGAGGCTCCCTTTTTCTGCATGGATTGGCTTTGTCCTTGCTGATGAAGAGCGTATAACGTGAGTGCAGCGTAAACTGCCCACTCGCCCCGGCTGGCATTTTCCCCTTTTCCCTGTAATTCTTCCGGCAATTGATTTAAAAAGCTGCCGTAGAGCAAAGGAATTTCTCCGGGATATTTTCCTACCCCCTTTCTCAACAACGCCAATTCAGCTTTTCCATTCCCTTTTTCGCTGACTTTTTGCAGATACCCGATTTTCAGCATTACGTACTTTTTCACTTCATCCAGTCTGCTCACTTGGCATCACCTTCTTTCGGATAAATTTTAGCCAATTCCAGTTTAAACCACTTATCAGCTCGAGGCAGCGAATAAAATCCCCGGACATTCCCATTTTCATCTTTTTTGATACGCCCTGAAAAAGCAGTCAAATTGGCCCTCTGTTCTTCTTCATCCCCAATCTGGTTTGCAATGTTTTTTGCCTGTTGCTCCCATTTCTGGTATGCATTTTCCAACTGCTTGGGATCTTTCAGCAAATCTCCCCGGAACTGCAGCAGCCACTTTCTGAAAGGTTCGTCAACAGCCCGATAAAAAAGCATCTCTCCTTTCCTGATGCTTTTCCCAGGATCTCCTCCCTCGGCCAATAATATATTATTGAACAGATGATTGACAGCCCGGGCTGCTTTATTACACTTAACAATCTGCTGTTCAATGGTTTCCTGGACACCTCTTTCTCGTTCAGAAAGAAGCTCCGGATACAAAGTCAGTGTATCACTGCTGAAATCATTAATTATAGAATTTTGAGATCCCCCATATTCAAGGGCAATAATACGAAAACTAATCGTATCGTTAGTAGGAAGAAGATTGACCTCCTGCAATGTACGCAACCAACTTATTATTCCCGGAATATGCTTGGTCTCTCCTGCTCCTTCTGAAAATCCTTCTACAAAGTAACTACCAAAATCACGCCACATCTGTCGTCCTGGAGTAATCTGCTGGGGAACGAAATAATGACTTTTTGATTTTTTATCCACTTTCCATATAGTCATCTGCTCATTGAATGCCCCATTTTCTCCATGGTTGTCAAAAAAGTCGCCCCCTAATAGGCTGTATCCTATTACTCTTTTATTTTCCCTTTTCAGCAACAATCTTCTCGATTGCAGGGTTAGCAGTTCTGCCAAATTATCCGGTACAGGAATTTTCGTCCGTTCACCTTCTTTTGGCAGGTGTTCCCAATTGGGATTGGCTTTTTTACTCCATAATTCTTCTCCATCTTTCAAAAAGGTCAGATTCAGGAGGATGGTTTCAAACAGGTTCTTTCCCACACTTTGGATCATCCCCAATTTTCCCACCCATCCTGGCCCGATTGATTCTAGGCCCTTTTGTTTTGGTTTCCCTGATGCATCATCGACAGCATTAATAAACAGGAGCCACCGGGCGGCTTCCGAATAGGAAAGGGTGTTTTTCTCTTCCCCGGCACGATTGGAAAAAATACGGATTTTATTATTACCTTCAGAAATATCCCCGATCAGTTTGGCTGCACCATACTGGGTCCCCCGAACGGCACCGGGCGCCTGGCCAAAGGGTCTTTCCGGATCGAAAAGCCAGAAACAGTCATGATACTGCTCCAGATACTGCAAAACAGGCTCCTGGGGGAACCGTCCATTTTCCCATAAGGCTCCCCACCGCCGCAGAGCTTCGTCTGCCGCTTCATCCGGGTCAGTGATTTCCGCAATATCCATAGTTTTTCCATTTTCATCCACCCGGGAAAAAATGGTATAAGCCAGGGCAATCAGCAGGCGGAGTACGGCAAAATTCTGGGGCTGATTCTCGCCGCCCAGGTCAAGATACTCCTGTCCATGGAGAAACACGTCCCTCAAAGACAGCGTATCAACCTGCAGATCTTTATGCAGCACACAAATCCAGGGTTCATCCACAAGATTGAATTCTCGCTCGTTCATTCTCCACTCTCCTTTTCATAGATAAGTCCCAACAGCGGATCATAAGAAATCTCATACCCGGCAAGTTTTCCTTTGCCATTTTCTTCCAAAATCAGAAACAGTTCTCCAGAAAGATAGGGATTCTTCAGCCACTGAGGAACCCATTGTTTGGTTTGTTTCTCCAGCTCCTGAATCACTTTCTGTACCATCCAGGGCTGACCAAACCGTGCAGGCAGCCGTATTTTCTGCTGGTAGACACGCAGGGCGTCAGCATTGTTCAACGGTTCGTCCCAGGCAAACTGCTGATTCCCTGGCCACACATCCTTCAGCACATTGGCTTTCAGATTTTTTTCCAAAAGGATGACTTCAATGCTGTCCGGGCCATTGCGCACACTGGCTTCTGCCTGGATTTCATTCATGGCAGGTGTATTGTCCAACCACCCTTCGAGAGTATTTCTTGCCTTGAATCTTGTTGTTTTCCTGGGAAGGGGCACACAGTTTGTTTTAGCAGCATTCTTTTCGTCAGCCATATGCCGGTCGTATTTTTCCTTTGCCTCCTGTTCTTTTTCAGGGGCTATGCTGTAAGACTCATCATACACGTCCTGCACATAGGGAGAAATATCTTCCGGCAGGATGAACCTGTCCGGCAAGAGTTCTTTTGTCCGCAAAAGCAGATATTCCTCATAAACCGCCTTCGCTCCCTCATCCAGTCCTTCGTCTTCTTTGGCACCCAGAATCATACAGATTGCCTGCTTCAAACTATCCGGCCGTTTTCTGGTATGCCGATGCAACCGTCCGATTCTTTGGAACAGCAAATCCATGGGACAAAGGTCCGTAAGCAGTAAATCAAGATCTATATCCAGGGATTGCTCCATGACCTGGGTTCCAACGACCACCAGGTTATTTCGGTTTTCACCAGATCTTTTCCCAATTCGTTTCAGGATTTCTTTTTCCAACGCGGTCTTTTGCCCCAGAGTGAATCCGGCATGGAAGAGGATGATTTCATCCTCAGGAAGCAGCGTCTTCAATTGTACTGCCAACTGCTGGGCTCTCTTTACTGTGTTCACAATGATACCCGCACATCCCCCTGCACACAGCCGGTGTTTCAGGATATCTGGAATGTCTGCATCGGAAATCCGCTGCAGCCGAACCTCTTTCGAGGAGCCTTCTACCGGAATCTTTTTCTGTTTGACCTGATTTCCGTCAGTCCACGTCAGCAAGGGATATTCTTTGCTGGTCATCCAGGGCTCCCCAGCTCCGCTTTCCGCATTGACAATTCCCTGATATGCCTGTATCAAAGCAGTCCTCCTGGCATAAGGCAAGGTGGCGGACAACAGGACAACAGGTACCTGATAGGTGCCCAGCCAGGCCAGCGCCCGCCCCAGGAACTGATTCATATAGGCATCATACGCATGACATTCATCCACGATGACCACTTTTCCTGCCAAGCCCAGATGCCGCAGCATCACATGTTTTTGCTTCAGTGCAGCCAGGAGCAGCTGGTCCACCGTCCCGATCACAAAATCAGACAACAGTGCCTGCTTTCTCCCTTCAAACCAGGGATGGACCAATAGCGGCTCCCCATCTTCATCCGTAGAGGCTGTTCCATGGAAAATGGACCTGTAGTCGTCATTCATTTCAGCGGCACCATGAGCAAGCCGGATTCCCAGGCTGGCCATCTCCGCCTGTGCTTCCTCAGCAGCCCAATCTGCAATCCGGGGAAAAATACCATTGGAGGTTGCCTGGGTGGGCAGCCCGAAAAACAGTCCGCCGCTTCCCTTCCGACTGGCCAGCAAATCAGCTGCTGCCAGGGCAGCTTCAGTCTTCCCAACCCCCATCTGCGCTTCCAGTACAAAAATCCCCGGATTTCTGGTCTGTTCCACTGCTTCAATGACGGCTTTCTGGACAGAATTGGGGAGAAAGCCAAAGTGTTCGGCAAAAGTTTTATCGGATAAGCTGTAACATTGGGAATTCCAGGGCGGCGGAAGCTGCAGCTTTGAAAGGCCATTTTCAATCCGTTCGGCATAATCGATTTCTTCTCCACACTCATCAACAGGAATCAGCGGAAAATAGATTTCATTACTGGCAATCCAGTCAGCCATGATCAATAGACCTGTCAGCAGGACCTGGGCAGGCATGGATATCTCAGATATTTCCTGTGGAGAAGTAATGCCTGCCAGGTGGAGAGCCTGTTCTATGAACCAGCTGCGCATTTCTTTCCACTGTTCCGCCATATCCAGTTCCGGCCGGTCATAATAATTGATATGATGGATGGAATAAGGCGAAAGCTGCTTCATTTCCCATCCTTTTCCCTCTTTGGCATGGGGTTTTCCATGGTGGGCACCAACCATAGCCGCAAAACATAAAGGGAAATCTCTTGCCAAAAGGACTGCTTCTCCAGCAATGGGATGCGTGGACGCTTTTCGACTGGTGAATACTTTATATCCTGAGATTGGAAGGTCTTCTCCTTCCAATTGATTTTCGATTCCATCAATATTTTGCAGGATCATACTGCAAAATGCAGGAGTCGCCTTTCCTAAATCATGCAGAGCACCCAGGAGTACAGCTGTTTTCCGAAGCTGTTCCTCATTTCCTGCAGGGTCTATGGTCTTTTTCACTGAATCAGGCAGCCATACTGAAATCAGGTAATCCATTACAGCGGCCGTATCCCGTAAATGCATCCATAAAGGAAGCCATTCGTCTGGATTTTTCCGATTTGCTTTTGCCGGTAAATTCCATACAGCCTGGTTTGTCATGTCGTTACCCCTTTCAATTGTTTCATTACCTATTTATATTATCATATTTGTTGTATTTTTGCGACAATTTTACTTTTTTCAGTATCTCTCCCATCCCCATCCTTCTTCCCCTACTATACCACAGTATCTATGTAAAAAAACTCCCAATATAAAAAGCGGAGGCCGGGACGGGCTCCCCTCCGGGAAGCCCTTACACCGTCTCCGCCGAACTGATGATAACAACGATATTCTCCGCCTGGTCAACGTCATTGCAGGGTGCGGCTCGTGCGGGCCGCCTGCATCCACACTTTGCATGGCTTTTTACTTCAACAAATCATACCATGTCAACTCGTTCTTGAATTTTCGGTTGTCGGAGGTACTTTTATATTCTAGACAGATTTTTTTGAAATCTTCAACTGACGAAAACTGTTGTACAAAGTTTTCGCCATTTTTTACATCCATCTTGAACATCTGCCTGCAAAAAGCTGATACATGAAGTTTGGGATTTTTTGCCCGGGCACTTTTCCATTTCTCAATACAATGAGCCTTATGCACAAGAAGGATCTCGATTTCCGGACTTGTTACTACCTTAATTACCGGAATTTGATTTCCCATGCAATCTTTTCCAACAGACCATTTTTCTCCGTGAGAATCACACACATATATTATGGCAACAGGCCCACCATAATCATATTGGGTCGCTGCTCGAAGTATTTTAGGTCGGGTACTTTTCGTCCGTGCTCTGCAGAAATCAAGGGAATAATGCTTTTTGGGGAAATCGATTGCGTCCGCTTCAGCCAGCCATTTTACAATCGCTTCTTCATTTCTTCCTTCGCACACGAAAAACAAATATGAGTACTGATCCAAAGCTGACAATGCTATTCCCCCTTTCTTAAAAAATCAGCAATCATGTTTTTAGCAGCCTGCAGATCCTGAAAACGGGGAGCTGTACCACCAATGGCATTTTCAAGGATTACTCTGCTCTTTGAAAGCTCATTTCTCTTGATCATATCGCTATAACGAACACAGCTGCAGAAATTATCCTTATCCCTCCTGGTGATATAGATATTATCCATTCGCTCCATCGTATCTAAAAGCTCAGGATAATGAGTAGAAAATACCAGACAGGCACCATAAGGATTGGTCCGAGTATCAGAAAACAATTCCATAAACCATTCCACAATCTTTTTGTTGAAATGATTTTCTATCTCATCAATAAAAACATATCCGCCGCTTTTTAGCGCACCCAAGATCACGGGGCCAAGAGACAACCCTTTGATAGTCCCTGCAGAAAGAAAGAACAATAAGCCAGAAGGATCTCCTCCATAAACTTTTCTTTCCTGGTTTTTGAAAAGCAGTTCCGATTTTACTTTACCATCTTCCCCTTTAGTTATGTTCAATTTCTTGATATTGGGATCAAAAACATTCAAAAAGAATTCAGGAGGCGCTCCTCTAAATGCGGCCACATTAATATTTGTTTCAAGCCCCAGAGGGTGAATGGTCTCCTTTATATCTTTTATTTTTGAGGCAATACTGTCATCATCCTGAAGATAAGGGGAATCCATCAATATCTCAGAGCGAATGGATGATTGACTCTTTTCAAAATCAAACAGAGTTTTACGGGTAACGGAAGAAAAACTCTTTTCCTGCAAAATTTCTTCCTTATACACAAATTTCAATTCCCTATTGGGTTCTTCTGCTGTTATCTGTTCAATAATCTCGGATTTCAGCCGATACATACGATCCCTATGCAGAAAGAACACTTCCCATTCAAAAGGCACATGGCTGGGAACAACTTTCACCAATTTGCTTTGGATTGCAGGCATATTGAGGCTTTCATGTCTGAACAAAACTTGGGCTACAACAGAAAGCATTTCCAACACGGTCGTTTTCCCCGTAGCATTCAGTCCCGTAAATCCCATAAGCACTTGGGAATAGATTCCCGTCTTCAGTTTAAATGCCTTTAGAAGAGTATCCGGTTCATTAGGAGATTTTCGAACAGTATTTCCATTGGTAAAATCAACAACCACTTCATCCTTAAAAATAGCCTCGTTTCTAAAAATGACTTTAAGCAGACGCATATATCTTCCTCCCTTCTGGGTTCAAACAACTCATCCACCTATCTTAAAACTATAAAGCCATTTTACACTTGTACTTTATTAGACATATAATACCATGAAAGCTAAATTAAAACAATTTTTTTGTTTTAATTTAGCTTTCATGGTATTAGGACGCCAGATGCCGGGCATCTGTTTTTGAACGCAAAAAACGGAGGCCGGGACGGGCTCCCCTCCGGGAAGCCCTTACACCGTCTCCGCCGAACT
>OMUE01000185.1 GCA_900314165.1 uncultured Acidaminococcus sp. | reverse complement strand
CCCGTTCTTCCCAGGTGGCGCCTTTGTAGAAAAAGCCCCGGGTAGCCTGTTCCAGCAGGCAGGGCATGCCGGAGAGCACCTGCTGCCGTACAGGATCTGCATGGAAGAAATGCTGGAGTCCGTTCATGATGCCTGAATGGGTGGCGCAGCGGAGCAGATACACCCAGTACCGTTTTCGTTCTTTCAGATGGACGCAGTTATAGCATGCCAGCCCTGCTGCCTTGATTTCCTTCCAATCCATGGTGTGATCCTTTCCCTAAGAATTAATTTCTAACTGTCCAGCGGACGTAGGGGCGCATCGTAAGATGCGCCCACCAAGCATTCCATAATAGTTTTCCTGGTGGGTTCATCTTACGATGAACCCCTACGGATGCGTGTCAAGCAATATGTGTTGATAATTTCATTGATCGTCGTTAAAAAAGGGCTGTGAGTTTTCACAGCCCTTTGTAATTATTTATTGTTCTTTACTGCTTTTTTCAGTTCTCTCCGCACGGCTTTGGCAAATTCCGTATGGGGCCAGTCATAACGGGGGCTCAGGGCACCGGTTTCCATTTCATTGGAATAGTTCCAGTTATCTTCTTTATATTTGCCATTGAGCAGGTTGATGGTAGCAAAGCGGCCTTCGTAATCCAGCTTCGTCATAGGTTCCCGGCGCATATAGTCTTCGTTGACTTCAAATTTATCCACGGCCAGGGCAATGACCACATCGGCACCGCTGGCTTTGGCCACGGCTTCCATGCCTTCCTTGGTGAACAGATTATCCTGCTGCATCAGGGCAGCCTTGCGGACCGGTTCAGAATCCACCATGTCGTATTCCGGATATTGGAACAGCTTGGCCAATTCGTTGCTGTAGATAATGGGCTTCTTGCCTTCGTTATCTTCCACTTTTTCGCCAATCATCAGGGGCACCACAGCCAGTTTAATGGATTGGACCTTCGGTGCCGTTTCCGTGGTCTGGGTGCTGCCGGTTTCAGCCGGCTTGCTGGGAGTGAACGTAAAGCCCGCAGCTTCCGTGGTCTTTGCCAGAGGCAGTGCCAAGGCTACAGTAAAACAAACGGCAGTCACAACTTGCCAAAATTTCTTCATAATCAAAATTCCTCCTAGTTGTCTACATATTTTAAACAAATTCAACCTTACAAATTATTAAAAGATTTTTTCTCTGACTCTACTCCGTAGGGGCGCATCGTAAGATGCGCCCACCAAGCATTCCATAACAGCTTCCCTGGTGGGTTCATCTTACGATGAACCCCTACGGATTCTTTGCGATTAAAGGTATTTATAAATCGAGGTTCTGTCTTACCCAATCTCCTGGCAATAATCCGAGGCAACCCAGCCTACATCGCCATTGTCACGCCGGACCTTCATCCAGTTGACGCCGCCGCCATCGGCTGCATCCAGGATCAGCACGGTTTCCCCTTCAGTAAAGTAATCCAATACATCTCCGTTGGTACTGGGGTCTCCCCGCATACGGACTTCCGTACCGACAATACGGCCCTTCCGTTCTTCCGCCATGGCTTCAGAAGGGACCCGGGAGCCTTCCGGTACCCGGCAATATTCCCCGGCTACCCAGCCCGTTTCCCCGTTGCTGCGGGTCACCTGGTACCATTTCCGGCCGCCGGCTACGTTGCTTTTCAGTACGTCCACACTTTCGCCGTCTTCAAAATAGTCCAGGATGTCTGTATTGGTTCCTGCACCTGTCCGCATCCGCACATCTGTTCCGATGATGGTACCGGCAGCTGCAGCGTCTGCTTTGCTGCTTAAGGGAAAGGTCAGGCCCAGCAGACAGCACAACACAACTGCCATTCGTCCAAATTTCTTCATCATGGTCTGCCACCTTTCTTTTTATTCTATTGATTGTATCACAGGAAACAAATCTTTGCCAGTAAACGATTTGTAAATCATTCCACATTGCAATACTGTGCGGCTACCCAGCCGGTTTCACCGCTGCTGCGGCTGACCTTGAACCAATGGATGCCGTCGGCATTGACCTCATCCAGGATGGTCACAATTTCCCCATTCTGGTAATAATCCAGGATATCCCCGGACAGGGAAGCAGAACCCCGGACCCGCACGTCCGTGCCTGTAATGGTACCGGTCCGGGCAGCACCCGTATCGCTGTCCGTACCGCTTTCACCACCGCCTATCTGGCAGTAGTCCGCGGCTACCCAGCCCCGGCTGCCATCAGCCCGCTGGACTCTGTACCACTTCCGGCCGCTGGCTGCGTCGCTGTCCATGACCTTGACGCTTTCGCCCTTTTCAAAATAGCCCACTACATCCGTATCCAGGCCGGCGCCGTTGCGCATGCGGACATCCGTACCCGTAATGGTACCGGTAACCCACTGGCTGGCTTCGGCGGCCTTAGCCTGCTCTGCCGCCAGAGCCGCTTCTTTGGCCCGTTGTTCGGCTTCTGCAGCCTCTCTGGCTGCCTGTTCCTGACGAGCTTTTTCTTCCGCCGCTTTCCGGGCTTCTTCCGCCGCTTTTTCCCGGGCCGCCTTTTCCTCGGCTTCCCGCTTAGCTTCTTCTTCCTGACGGGCCTTTTCCCGGGCCTCGTATTCTGCCACCCGTTCCTTCATAGTTTCTTTGGGCTGGCTGGCAGCCTGCTCGGCAGCTTCCTTAGCCGCTTTTTCCTGTTCCTCCTTCTCTTTGGCAGCCTGCTCGGCAGCGGCTTTCTTGGCGGCCGCTTCTTCTGCGGCCTTTGCGTCGGCCTGTTTCTTCTCCCAGGCAGCTTTTTCTTCGGCTTCCTTCTTGGCCCGTTCTCTCATAGCCTTGATCTTAGCCTGTTCTTTTTCCTGGTCCTGGGCAGCTTTTTCCGTTGCAGCCTTGGCATCCTGTTCGGCGTCGGAATCCGTAGAGCCCTTTGCCATGGTATTGTCTTCTTCGTCCGTATCCGTATAGATATCGGAATTATCTTCCACGTCCGCTGCGGACAGGTTGATTTCGATTTCCCCTTCAGCCTTGTCCAGTACAGCTCCGGCATGGTACAGGCCGATAATGCTGCCATCCCGGTCCACATAGTACGTATCCGGCAGGGTCTTCAGCTTGGCCTCGTCCACATCATACAGATACCGCAGGCCGTTTTCGGACCGCTGGGCCAGTTCCGTGCTGTTATAGTAGGAAGACAAAGGCTTTTGAGCACCGGTCTTCCGGTCGAAGGTCATGCCCTGGGTTTCTTCTACGCCGGTCCGGGGCGTCATGACCAGGGTCAGGCTGATCACATTGTCGTCAGCTTTATGGACATCGTAGTGCACCTTGCCGCCGCCCAGGGTAGAAGCTTCGCTGACATAGGAAGCCACCTGCCGGCTCAGGGCACTGTTGATTTTTTCCGTAGCGCTGGCGTTGCCGCCAACAACCTGGGGACATTCCACTTCCACTTTATGTTCCGACCGGGTCACGGTCTTTACGGGAATGGGCGTATCTGCCGCCAGCACCGGCAGCGGTGCCGCTACCCCCAGCATGAGAGCACTCATGAGTATTGCACAAGATTTTTTCAGCATATTTTCTTCTCCTCAAAATATTCTCTAACCTGCTCCAACTCCACTTTTTTGCTCAACGCCTCCGTAAGCCAGGCTTCGGCATTTGCTTTGTCGGCCACCGGCATGAGCACATGGATCTGGGCACGGGTTTCGTATTCCACGTCCCCTACGGTAAACAAGGTCTGTTGGTACAATTGGTTCAGTACCCGTCCTACATCATTGATGTTCCACAGGAACACATAGTCTCCCATGGGCACCTGTTGAGCCAGGCCTGCTTCGTCCACAGCCAGCGTCACGCATTTGGCGTAGGTCCGGGTCAGACCGCCCGCGCCTAATTTGATGCCCCCGAAATACCGGGTTACTACGGCCGCCGTATCGTACAGTTCCTTCCGCCGCAGCACCTCCAGCATGGGCGAGCCGGCCGTGCCGCTGGGCTCCCCATCATCGCTGGACCGTTCCACCTTATGGTTCGGCCCGATGATATAGGCGGAGCAATTATGGGACGCGTCCCAATATTTCTTCTTCAGCCCTTTCACGAATTCCTGGGCCTGGCTCTCCGATTCCACCCGCGCCAAGGTGCAGATGAACCGGGATTTTTCCACCACAATTTCATGGACCACAGGATGGGCGATGACGTATTTTCCCATAGATAATCGATAATCCTTTCAAAGCGAAGAGTGAAGAGCCAAGAGCGAAGAGGCCGCGCCTGCGGTACCTAACACAAAAAGCCATAAATACCTTTCGGCCTGGTTTTCGGGCGCACCGCCGCTACGCTCTGGGGCGCCCCTACGGAATTAAACGTGAAAATAAACTGCCATCTTCTATACCAGCTTCTTCATAGCAGTTCTTATTATACCACAAGAAAAGAGAAGATTTGGTGAAAAAAGGGACTGTGTTTCCGTGCATACGTACATACGTGCATACGTGCATACGTACATACGTGCATACGTGCATACGTACATACGTGCATACGAAAAAGAAAGGACCTGCGGCAGATTTGCCACAGATCCTTTCCTTAAAGTCCGCCCAGCGGGCCACTCTTTACTCTTCGCTCTTCGCTGCTTTTTGGATCTTCCCGCCGTACACGTCCTTGTACACCTTGTTTTCCTTGTCGTCCTCATCGTTGACGCGGACACGTTCCACCTTATGGCGATCGTTGTCCTCACCGGAGATGCGGTCTACACGGAACCGTGCAGCCTTCTGGACATGCTCCAGTTCCGGTTCGAATTCATCCAGGATGTCGGCCATCTTGTCATCCACAGGAGCGCCATTCTGCAGGGCCCTGTAGATAATAGCCGCGTATTCGTAGCGGGTCAGGGCCCGGTCGCCCTTGAATTCGCCGTCCGGATAGCCTACCAGGTAACCCCGGTCTGCCAGGCTCTTCACGTACTGGTAGGCCCAGTGATCCGTAGGCACATCCGGGAACTTCACGTCCTTCAGTTCCTTCGGCGCAGGAGCAGCCCCCAGCCGATCCATCAGGTACTTGTTCTGAGCTTCCAGTTTTTCCATCTTCTGCTTCATTTCCAGCAGTTCCTTGGCCATAGCCACCTTGCTAGTGGTCACATGGTTGTGCTGCCCCAGCTTGAAGCTGACGCCTACGTTCACCATGTTTTCACCGCCGCCGACGCTGCCGCCAAGGCTCAGCATGGTGTCTTCGTTGGGCCGGTAGAACACGCCGATAGCTGCCGCATTGGCACCGTTGTAGTTGCCCATGCCGGCTGCAAAGTCCAGCTTTTCATCCGGGTCGAAGTCCAGCGGATGCAGGGCTGCCAAAGCAGCGGCATTAGCGCCCACTCTGTCTACACGAGTACCCAGTTTGTTGATGCTGTGGGTCAGGCTGTTGTTGCTTGCTGCCAATTGTCCTACATTCACGGCATCCGTGGCCTTCGTGCCAGGAGCCACGTTTTCAATCTTGTTACCGGCTACATCCACCTTATTCTGCGTAATGGTGGGTCCGTTGTTGATGGTAACGCCTTCGTTGTTGATGGTGGTGCCACCCACATTTACGGTAGTAGCATTCACCGTGTTCGTGTTCACTACATTGGTAGTCACGCTGTTCAGGCCCGTAATATCCTTAGCCAGCCGCAGGTTTAGGGTATCCTTGCCATCGGCCACCACGGCGATGTTCTTCGTATCGGTGTAGCTGGTAGCACCGCCCTTGATATTCACGTTGGAGTTCAGCTTCATCTTCAGCTGGTCGCCCGTATCGCCGCTGTACTTCATGCCGTCGTCCAGGGTTGCTACTTCGTGCTTAACGGTTGTGTCGCCATCCTTAGTTTCATAAACCATGCGGGTGACGCCATCCTTGCCGTCAAGACCTGCAGAACCGGCTTCGCCTTTAATAGTGATACCGTTCTTACCATCCTTGCCGTTCAAGCCAATGGAGCCGTCCTTACCGTTGATAACCACGGAGGAACCATCCTTGCCATTGACGCCAATCTTACCGTCAGCACCATCTTTACCAGCCTTACCAATACTTAAGTCATCGGCCAGTTTCACATCGTAGTTGAAGCCACCGTTAGCATTTTCAGACCGGGTCAGGGTCAGGTTTCCACCCGTTACGGACTTACCGTTTTCTGTAGCAGACTGACCGCCAACGCTGACCGTACTGTGAGCTTCGGCAACCTGTTTAACTTCCTTCAACTGGCTGACGTTGACAGCATCAGTATCTTCTGTACCAGCAGCTACGTTCTTAATCTGGTTGCCACCGTTGTTCAAGCCATTGTTGGTAATGGAAACATCCTTCTTGGTATCTCCATCAGCACTCTTAATAGTAAGACCACTATTATCCATCGTGGTATTGCCGGTCGTAACCTTATTGGACGTAATGCCGTCCTTATTGATGGTCGTTTCTCCGGCTTTGATGGAGCCGTCTTTGCCCAGATCAACGTCTTTATTCAGTTCAATCTGCAGCTTGCCATCAGCCACAGAGGTCTTGATGTTCTGAACTTCGGTCTTTCCATCACTGCCAATCGTCTTCTTACCTACGACATCAATGGTGCTGTCCAAAGTCTTTGTTACGGATTGTCCATCATCACCTGTCAGGCCGAAGGTCTTGCTGGCAATATCCGTCTTGATGGATGTAGATACCGCATTCAGCTGATCTTCCGTAGCAGCTCTGCCGGATACGAAGTCATTATCCTTCCAGGCCTTATTGTCCAGACCAGTTACATAGTTACCGGTTTGAGCGTTCTTGCCATCAGCAGAAGCTGTACCAGCATCCTGCTTGCCCATCGTGGCCGTACCAGCCTTGATTGTCCCATCTTCACCAAGGTCAACATGCTTAGCCAGACGCAGCGCCAGAGTATCCGTGCCATCGGAAACAACAGCGATATTGTTATTCGTGCTGTATTCCGTAGCGTAGCCCTTGATATTGACATTGGAGTTCAGCTTCATCTTCAGCTGATCACCGGTATCGCCGCTGTACTTCATGCCGTCGTCCAGGGTTGCTACTTCTTTATCGTTTATGACGACGCGATCCACATCGTTACCATCGACGCCCTTGGAGCCATCTTTGCCGTCCTTGCCTTTGATGACGATGGTCGTACCAGGCTTACCGTCTTCACCGTCTTTGCCTCTCAGGCCGATAGACCCGTCAGCACCATTGATGACGACACCGGAACCATCCTTGCCGTTAACGCCAATCTTGCCATCAACGCCCGGTTTGCCATCATCACCCTTGACGCCTTTTTCACCAATAGTAATCTCATCAGCCAGTTTCACATCGTAGTTGTAGGAACCATCCGTGTTCTTGCTGCGTGTCAATGCCAGATTGCCGCCTTTGACTTCTGTATCATCCGCAGTAGCTTTGACCTTGCCAACGCTGACTGTACTGTGCTGTGTAGCCAGGTTCTTCACTTCTGTCAACTGGCTCACGTTGACGGCATCCGTATCTTCGGTACCTGCCTCTACATTCGTAATCTTAGCACCACCCACATTAACGACGTTCGTCGTATCACCCAACTTAATGGTCGTGCCGCCATTGCTGATAGAGGTAATGCTAGAAAGTTCACCTGCCAGCTGCACCTTCAGCTTGCCATCCACGTTATTCACGCCGATGTTATTATCGGTCAGTTTCGTAGAATCCGCACCGCCTACAATATCCAACTGTTCGTTCAGCTTTTTCTTAATGACGTTCGTGCCATCGGCCTTCGCATCATCGCCGGCATACTTCATGCCGTCGTCCATGGTAGCAATCACATGGTCTTTGCCATCCTTGCCATCTTTGCCGTCATTGTAGACGATTCTGGTAATACCATCTTTACCATTCGTACCATCCACACCGTCAGCACCCTTGATCACATGGATTCCTGCATCGGCACCGTCTTTCCCATCCTTGCCATTCTTGATGATGATCTTGCCATCGACGCCATCTTTACCCGGTTCGCCGTCTTTGCCGACAGTAACGCTGTTGCCCTTGATGTCTTTATCCATCAGGACATTGATGGTAGTCTTGCCATCGCCATCCTGGCTGACCGTGGTATACAGGTTTTCACCGGAGTAGTTGTCCGCAGACTTTGTGCCTGCGCCTTTGACTTCTACCGTGGTATTCAGCTTATTAGCTACAGGGTTAGCACCATTTTCAGCAGCAGGAGCATTCGCACCGAACTTCAGACCGTCATCCATGGTAGCTATCACATGGTCTTTGCCATCCTTGCCATCTTTGCCGTCGTTGTAGACGATACGGGTAATGCCATCTTTGCCATTGGTACCATCCACACCATCAGCACCCTTGATCACATGGATACCGGCGTCAGCGCCGTCTTTACCATCCTTGCCATTCTTGATGATGATGGCACCATCAACACCGTCCTTACCGTTGGTTCCATCTTTGCCCACGGTAACGCTATTGCTCTTCAGGTTATCATCCAGTTTGATTGTGATGTTACCGGAATCATCGATTTCCGTGGTGACATTGTCGGCGGAATACGTATGGCCATCCTGTTTATTGGAACCTTTGACCGCAACTTTAGTACCCAGTTTTGCCGTGTAATCCGTGCCGCTGTTGGCGCCGAAAGTCAGGCCCTTATCATCCACATAGCTCTGGGAAGCCAGGCCGCTGATGGTCACGGTCTTAGCTGCACCGTTCCCCTTCTTGTCCTTCACATTCAGGGTTACTTCTCCATTGCTGTCAACCGTATAAGCACCGGTTTCATCTGCGCCATTGCCTACCAGCTGGTAGTCATTCTGGCTGTAAGGAGCCAGGACTCCATTCAGGTCTACATCAAAGGTCGTGCCACTCTTACGGGTGAACGTAACCTTGTTCTTATTATCGCCTTCCGTGGCAACGGTTGCCGTGGTTACATAGTCATCCGTCAGGCCCGTAACAGTTGCTGTCAGACCGTTGGTGCCTGTCAGATTTGCCGTGCCATTGCCTTGGTTGTCATAGATTACCGTACCGCCAGTGATGTATTTGTCATTAGCAGCCGTATAATCCTTCAATTGGCTGACGTTGACAGCATCCGTATCGGCAGTACCTGCGGTCACATTCGTAATCTTCGCATTGTTCACGTTGACTACGTTATCGCCCAGAGTAATAGTGGTCTTCTTAGAAGCATCCGTTGCCCCGTTACTGATAGAAGTAATACCAGTCAGGTCTTTGATAAGCTGTACCTTCAACTTACCATCCACGTTGTTCACGCCGATGTTTCCTTCGGTCAGCTTCTCTTTATCTGCGCCGCCGACGATATCCAACTGATCATTCAGCTTCTTGGAAATAACCTTTGCAGTATCCGTCTGGCCATCGTCGCCGGCATACTTCAGGCCATCATCCAGCGTTGCAATTTCGTGCTTAACAATGGTCGTCCCATCTTTCGTTTCATAAACCACGCGGGTCGTACCATCAGTACCCTTATCGCCCTTAATGGATACGCCGTTAGCGCCGTCTTTGCCATTCAGACCGATGGAACCGTCCTGACCGTTGATAACCACAGCAGACCCATCCTTGCCATTGACGCCAATCTTGCCATCGACGCCATCTTTGCCGTTAGCACCTTTTTCACCGAGAGTGATCTCATCAGCCAGATTGTACGTTACGTCAACGCCTGTCCCATCAGTTTTCTTCGTCGTTACAGCCGTCGTATTCTTGCCATCCTTAAAGTCAACAGTATTGCCATTCTTGATTTCAGCCGTCTGTTGGCCATTGCCGGCTACATTGAAGCTGGTCATAGCGCCCAGCCCATCCAGGTTGGCTTTCACGTAGTAGATGTCATGGCCATCAGCAGTCGGTTCTGTGTTCTTTGTAACGGTAACAGAAGTGTCTGCTGCCTGAACTTCCGTCTTAGCTTTCTTCACATCACTGATGTTCGCTGCATTATTATCAACATCACCGCCGGAGGCTACATTCGTAATCTGCTGGTTGTTCATGTTGATGGTCGTCTTTGTAATCGTCGGGCCACCGTTGATAGTTATGCCAGCATTGTTGATTGTCGTGTAGTCGTTGCTCGTGGTATCACCCAGCGTTACACTCGTAAAGTTCGGGCTTTCCACTGTAGCAATCTTGATAGCCCCGTTATCGTTCGTCAGGGTAATATTCTTGCCCGTTTCAAAGTTAGCCGTTGCGCTGTCCTTATTGACCGTCTTGACCTTGTTGCCATCAATTTGCGTATCGAAAGATTGCAAAGCATTATCGATCTTATCTTTTGTATCCTGCTTCAGATCAACCGTAATGCTGCCATTAGCATTACCAGTCGTAGTAATATCGTCACCGCCCTTAATGCCCAGCGTTTCACCCAACTTGCGGTTGACTGTAACTTCCGTATTATCGCCCTGGAAGTTCAGGCCCTGGTCTACTGTAGCTTTGCTGGCAACACCGGTCAGCTTCACATCATAGCTTTGGCCGGCTTCGTTCTTCACCTGCATGGTGATAGAACCATCGTCAGCCACAGCATAGCTGCCATCAGTCGTGTTAGCGGCGTTCTTCACCAGGCGATAGTCGTTCTTCAGGATATTAGACAGATTTACATCTACTGTACCGCCATCATTGCGGGTCAGGGTTACCGTCTTGCCATCTTCAGATGTAGAGGCACTGGTCACATAGTTATTCTTGATGCCCGTTACATTGGCATCAGGCATATTGTTAGCACCATGTAATGTCACAGTGGCATTGCCACTTTCATCGTAAGAAACGACTTCGCCACTGGTCACATACTTATCATTTTCACTTACATAGGTATGCAGCTGGCTGACATTGACTGCATCCGTATTCGATGTACCGGCAGTTACATTATGAATCTGCTGGTTATGCACGTCGACGTTCGTCTTCGTGATTGTCGGACCGTTCGTGATGGTCAGACCATTAGTATTGATAACCGTATCACCCGTCGTAACGGACGTAAAGCTCGGATTCTGGACTGTTGCAATCTTGATGCCTCCATTATCGTTCGTCAGACTGATGTTATCACCCGTAACGAAGTTGGCCGTTGCATGATCCTTATCAACGGTCTTGACTTTCGTACCGTCAATCTGCGTATCAAAGGACGACAGAGCATTATTAATCTTATCCTTTGTATCCTGCTTCAAATCAACCGTAATACTGCCATTTGCATCACCAGTCGTGGTGACATAATCGCTGCCCTTGATGCCCAGCGTTTCTCCCAGTTTACGATTTACAGTGACATCTGTATTATCGCCCTGGAAGTTCAGGCCCTGGTCTACTGTAGCTTTGCTGGCAACACCAGTCAGCTTCACATCGTAGCTCTGGCCGGCTTCATTCTTCACCTGCATGGTGATAGACCCGTCGTCAGCCACAGCATAGCTGCCGTCAGTCGTGTTAGCGGCGTTCTTCACCAGGCGATAGTCGTTCTTCAGAATATTGGACAGGTTTACAGGAATCGTTGTCCCATCATTACGAGTCAGAGTAACAGTCTTGCCATCCTCAGAAGTAGTTGCAGTGGTGACGTAGTTATTCTTCAGCCCGGAAATAGTAACATCGTCACCATTCTTGACTTTCAAGGTCACGACTTCATCCGCACTGGTATCACTGCTGCTGGTTGTTACAGATCCGCTGGTCACATACTTATCCGCTGCCGCCAGAGCTGCTGCGGTATGATACAGCTGGCTGCCGTTGATGGCATCCGTGCTGTCAGAGGAAATCTTACCGGCTGCCACGTTCTGAATCTGCCGTTCATGATCTTTTGTACCGACACTGACAGAGCCGTTTTCAGCAGATGCAAGGCCTGCGTAGGTCTTCTCATCATCATAGACAGGCGTTCCGTTGTTAAAGGACTTAATGACTTTCTTTGCTTCATCGCCTGTGTTTACATCACCGGTTGCCGAGCCTGCACCGAGAGCGACACTGTTTTCATTAGCCGCTTTTGCATTGAAGCCAATAGCAGTGGCCATAGAAGCAGAAGCTTCTGTATGGTGACCATTATTATCACCACCGCCGATAGCAATACTGTTATCACTCTTTGCTGTAGCAAGATACCCAATAGCTGTAGCATTGACACCCGTACTATTATCACCAGTTGTACCTGCTTTAGCTTCGCTGCCGATTGCCGTAGAACGATCTTTATTAGCTTCAGAATGATTACCGACAGCAGTACTATTAGCACCCTTAGCGCTTGCATACGTACCAGCTGCTAAAGCACGATCGCCTGTAGCGCCTTTATTGTCATAGTTAGAGTTTGGATTGGTTATTAAATTCTCATCGCCTTCAGCATCTTTCACGCTATAGTAATGCGTCTGGACGGCTTTCAACTGAGCTACGTTGACAGCGTCGGTATCATTGGTACCGGCAGCTACACTGGTAATCTGACGTGTTATGATTGAACCATCTGTCGGAACTTCCAGATTGCCATCCCTATCATAGGAAGCATTACCTACAGAAACCGCTCCGGATGTAGATTTCCAGACACCGGAAGTATCAGCGCTGTGATCTTCGCCGAGGACATCAAAGCCTACTTTGCCTTTATCTACGGTAGTCTTAGATTCGGAACCGATGGCTACGCCGTCTGCAATAGAGGCCGCAGCTTGCGTACCTATAGCAATGGCATTAGTTTTATTTGCATTAGCCTGATCACCAAAAGCTATGGTGCTAGCACCAGTTGCTGTAGTATTAATGCCTATTGCTACTGCATTTTTATGAGTTTCATCATTTTCAACGCCGGCCGTAGCATGGGTACCGATAGCTACTGTATTTTCATTAAATGCGTTATTCGAAGAACCGACAGCCGTAGAGCGTTCTCCTGCTGCCTTATTGGTATCACCCAAAGCGGTACCACGTACGCCGCTTGCAAGGTTATTCACGCCTACGCTGGTTGCCCAGTTAGCCGTTGAGCCATAAACAGTTTGATTCTTATTGCCATTCCCTTCACTATTGCCAATAGCTGTAGCGCCAATACCATTGGCTACAACATAACTACCTACTGCAACAGCGTCTTCGCCAGTAGACCCGGCACCAACACCGGCAGCCATGCCATTAGTCCCTTTAGCGCCATCATTATCATAGTTAGAACCTGCACCAGTAACGGTACTATTGACATGATAATAATGTGTTTTTGAACCTTCGCCGGACGAAGAAGAAGCAATGGCAGCTTTCAGCTGTGCCACGTTAACGGCATCGGAATCAGCAGAACCGGCTGCCACATTGGTAATCTGACGAGTAAAATCTATTACAGTCTGGCCATTTTCACTGTGAGATTTACCGACGCTGACTACGCCGCCTTTATCCTTGGCACCTGTCATCGTATTCTGGATTGCGGTTTTTTGTGCATCCGAAGCACCAGTAGGAATATAGACACTATTTTCATCAATCCATCTATCAGCAACACTGTTGGCGCCTAAAGCGACACTGCCTTTTGTGCTGGCGGTGGCACCAGAACCAAGGACAGTCAGATTTTCCTGAGCCCCTAATGCAGTGGCCCCGTAACCGACTACCGTTGTATTAACACCTGCAGCCGAGGCACTAGCCGTGGAGCCAATGACGACCTGACCAATCTGGGAGCCCGTCTTTGCCTGATAGCCTAACGCAATGGCTTGCCGGCCTCCGGATTCAGCGCCGTCACCAATGGCAATGGGGTTGCCTTCGCCATTGTTGGCCACTGTAACATGCGCACCGTTGCCTATAGCAATACCACCGTTTTTATCTTTAACTTGCGCACCGTTACCAATAGCAATGCCGTTGCTTTCAACGCTTCTATCAACAAGAGCACTATCACCAATAGCAATAGAAGAACCAACCGTGGCATCTGTCACACTGCCCTTACCAAGAGCAATATTATTGCTGCCATGATTTACTTTTGCTCCATAGCCAAAGGCAATATTACCAGATTCTGCAGCTTTATCATTCGTTGCATCGGTGCTTACTACTAAGGCCTCATTCCCAAAAGCAATATTGTTATTACCTTTCAGGGTAGAAGCCTTATAACCAATAGATATATTGTCACTTCCGCCCACTTGATTATTCTGAGAAGAAGCCCCAGCCTGATAACCAATAGCGATAGAATGATCACCAAAGGCTTTTGCTTCCGCACCAATTGCCGTCGTATAGTTACCATTCTGGAGATTATTGTTATACCCAGCAGTTGCATTACTGCCCAAAGCAATACTGCTTGTACCAGCAGCTCTTGAGGAATTTCCAATGGCTACAGTGTC
Source organism: uncultured Acidaminococcus sp. (assembly GCA_900314165.1). Next base: position 18,869 of record OMUE01000185.1, on the reverse strand, counting down.
TCTACTTGTACCTACAGTATTGTCATCGATTTTTACGACATCTGTATATTTAGTGTCGTCGTGAATATCCTCTACGCTGGTTCCAGAAAACACATTATTACCAATAGCAATAGCACCGCCACCGCTGGCGTGGGCAGATTTGCCTACGGCTGTGTCATTTTCTCCGGTCGCAGTAGCGCTGACACCGGCTGCCAGAGCATTCGAGCCTGTTGCGCCCGTATTATCATAGTTACTATCCGTAGTCGGATCTGTAGATTTTACACTATAGTCGTGTGGGCTGACGCTATCCACGGCAGCTTTCAGCTGTGCCACATTGACAGCATCCGTGTCATAAGTACCTGCAGCCAGACCGGTCAGTTGCCGAGTCACCACTGGTTTAGACGTATCCACACTGCCGTCCGCATTATAGGTCACATCACCGATAGCAATCCCGTTTGCTGTAGAGGTCCAAGTGTTATCCGTTGTGGCCGTAGAAGATGCTTTCGTCTTCGGATCATAGCCGGCTGTTTGAGCAGCACGATTGGCTACTGCGCCGCTGCCAAGAGCAATAGAATCGGACAGTTTAGCTTCTGCACCGTTGCCGATGGCTGCCGCATTGGACGTATCTTTATCGACGATACCTCCCAGAGCTGCCAGGGAATTGGTACCCAGAGCCTGGGACTTGTAGCCGAAAGCAGTGGCGTTAGAGCCGGAATAGGTGCCTTGGACGACCTGGAGATTTTTAATATCTTCGGTGCCATTCCAATACCGATAATGGACTACATTATTTTCATCAAGATATACTTCCTGCCCTTCTTGGTCTTTCAAAATGATATAGTCTTTACCATCCTTGTTGATGGTCTGAATCTTATGATCCCAAGTTTCAGCTACTTGGTACCCATAGCCATTCACTACAAGTGCTTTAACCTGCGTACCATCAGCCTGCGTTACCGTGAACGTCCCATCATCATTAATAGAACCGGCAACGGATTCCTGGCCCCAGGCTACCGCATTATGAGCCACAGCCTGCGTGCCGCTGCCGAAAGCCGTAGAATAGACACCGCTGGCAATAGGACCGGTCTTTATATCGTTACCTTTATCGTCTTTACCAGTTACCCGGTCACCACCGCCCCAAGCGGTTGCATAGAGACCCGTAGCCTGAGACTTGTTGCCATAAGCGGTAGAACCGATGCCGGAGGCCGTCGTATGATTACCAAAAGCCGTAGCGTCTGTATTGGAAGCAACAGTGTTTTCCCCAAAAGCTACAGAACGGCCGCCGGTAGCTTTCGTACTGCCGCCAAAGGCCACAGCATCCTGACCACCATTGCCATCATCAGCACCGGCCTGTGTCCCATTCCCAAAGGCAACGGTACCCAAAGCAGTGGCTTTCGTTCCTTCACCAAAAGCCACGGAAGAAACACCGCTGGCTACATTTTTAGTTTGATATTGTTCGCCCTTTTTATTAGTAAAAGTTGTGCCACCAAAGGCAACTGCATTTGTGGCGGTTGCTTCATTATTTCTGCCAAAGACCGTGGAAGAACGACCGGAAGCAAGGTTTTCTTCACCACCGGCAAAAGAACTATCACCACTGGCTGTATTTTTCCAGCCAACAGCGGTAGAGTTGTTGCCAGAAGCTGTTGTTTCCAGACCAGAGGCTGTAGCATTGATACCACTGGCCAATGTGCTGTTACCGAAAGCTGTGGCCTGATCTGCCGTAGCTCTCGTGCTTTGCCCAAAGGCAGTAGCATTCGTGCTGCTGGCCATGGTTTCGTTGCCGAAGGCCGTGGCCTGGTCGCCCCAGGAGGCGGTGGATTGGCCGAAGGCTAAGGAGTTTTTAGATACCTTAGCATCAGTTACAATAGCACTATTCGTAAAATCAATGAGAGGGATTTTTTCATCCGTATATTTGATTTTCCCATCCGTCAGTGTCAGCGCTTTCCCCGTATACGTATTGCTGCCAAAAGCCAGACCATTATCGGCGTACACTTTTGTCTGGTTGCCGATAGCAATGGCATAAGTGACGTTGGGTGTATCAACAGTTGTTCCGTTAACACCTGCATTTGTACCATCAATCCAATATTGACTTTCAGTATAATTCGTAGTTAGAACAGATGCCGCACTCACCGGTGTCGCCCCAAGCACCAGAGCCAGTGCCATGGCCACCCCACACGCACTCATAGAAAGCCTGCTGAGCAGACCTGTGCCTTTATAAGATGTCCCCCCCCGTGTGGACTTCACTCTTGGCTTTGCCGTCCCGTCTGGCGATTTCCGAAACAACCACATACATGTGTTTCGTCTTACTCCAGATGACCTGATAGATTTTGTTCATAACCGCTTTTCCTCCCCTTTATATGAGTTTTCTTTTTTTCATATGTTTAAATATTTTTTAACAAAAATGTTTATTATATGCAGAAGAATTAATACTTTACGTCTATTTTACTCCTCCCCTGTATATATTGTCAAATTATTGTCACTATAGATTAACTCAAAATTACTACTAATAGTTGCTTGATGACAGGAAATGCTCTTTATTTGTCATGATAGTTATTCTATAAATCAAAGAACTATCCGGTGGCAGTCCCTATTTTATGGATGGAGTATGGCAAGCGAAAAAAACGAAGAGCCTGGAAAAAATGGCACACATTTTTCCCAGACTCTTCAGTCAGTGGATATAGAGTTGTTTAATAGGAATTGAGTCAGTATAGAAAACTGCAATTTATTTTCACTTATAAGCCTATCATATACGCCAAATTCTGATTTGACTCCGTAGGGGCTTATCTTACGATAAGCCCACTAAAGCTACTCAATAAAGGATTTCTTGGTGGGCGCATCTCACGATGCGCCCCTACGGGTTTTTATTGAAAGTTAATTACGTTCTTTCATAATAGCTAGTATAGAAAACCGAAATTAACTTTCACATTTAACTTCGTAGGGGCGTGCCAGAGCGTAGCGGCGGCCCGCCAAATGGCTGCGCCATTTTCTGGCACGCCCCTACAGGTTAGTGCAAATAGAAAAATATTTGTGGTTTATCGTACTAGTTCGTCTCCATGGCCGTCACACAAATTCGATTTTCAGCTTTCGGCCCAAGCCAGTCGCTAGGCGTTGGAGAGTTTTCAAGGATGGATTAGCCATGCCATTTTCCAATTTACTGATATCCGACTGTGTCATCCCCACCCGGTTAGCCAGTTCCTTCTGAGTTAATCCACTTTCTTTCCTGGCATCAATAATTGCCTGGATCACCGCAAATTCTGGTTCCAAGGCCTCATATTCTTCCCTAATTTCAGGATTCTTCATTTGTTCCTGAAAAAATTTTTCATAATTGGTAACCTTTGCCATAAAGATCACCCCTCCTCATATACTCGGCTCTATTTCTCTCTGCTCTTTCAATTTCCCGTACTGGTGTTTTTTGCGTCTTTTTAACAAAACCATGGGATAAGATTACCGTCTGACCAACGACAAAGAAGTACAATACCCTGGAAATATCCGTCCCTATCTGAGCACGTAATTCAAATATACCATTGCCCAGATGTTTCGAGTAAGGTTCCCGAAGTTCATTTCCATTTACAGATAACAAGGCAATTGTGCGCATCATTTTTACCCGCATTTTTACATTTAGGGATAATAAAAATTCTTTTGCCGGTTCTTTCCCATCATTTGTTTCAAAGAATTCTATTTTTAATTGTACCATAGCTGCTCCGTATATATGTTTTATTCAATATTATATACTTTATTATATATTTCAATTATACTGTTTTACAAAGTCAATGTCTAGTATAGGAATTTGCAAACAGAAACATAATTGCAAATTCCTATACTAGATTTAGCAGGCAATTCATGTGATTAACGGGCGGGCCGCCAAATGGCTGCGCCATTTTCTGGCACGCCCCTACAGGTTAGTGCAAACAGGAAAGCTATCCAAAAGTACACGTATTAGCATTTATAGCGAACGTGTGTTTGCATTTTGTTGTTTTTCATAGTATCCTATCACCAAGTACTGCGATAACGGTAGGCGGTACCTTTTTTCTGGATTATACCTTAAATTAAAAAGACTAAGCATAGAACAAGGCCGCCAGGGCGACATTTTCGACTCTGTCGAAAAGTCTTGGACGGCCACTACAGATTACGATATAATTTTGTGTAGTGGCGGTGCCAGACTTTTGCGTAGCAAAATGTCGCCCGCGCCGCCTTGTTCAAGTGTATAACCTGATATTGGCATGTTGCAAAAATTATCGGATTTAGAACACTTCTCCCCGAATCCATACGCAAAAAGAAACCGGAACCTAAATGGCTCCGGTTTCTTTTTGCTTCCATCCGCCCAGCGGGCACTCACGCCTAACGCCTCGCTCTTACTCTACACTCGTCATGGCATCCACGCTGACGATGCCGTCGTCTTGGAGGACGCCCAGGATGGTGCAGCGCTGGCCCAGGGGCACGTAGACGCCGTTCATCTTCAGGGTAGCCCGCTTCATGTCCTTGTCCCAGAATTCCATAAGGTCTTTTTCCGTGTCGATGGTCATGACGCAGCGGCCCGTGAGAGCCACCTTCGCACCGGGCTCCAGGTCCTTCAGGCCATAGGAGCTGGTGACGGTGTAGTCTTCCCGGTTCACAACCTTGCTGTGCTGCATAAGGGTCGTAGGATCATCGCTGGTGATGTTGTCGTGGCCGTAGGCCGCATCTCTCTTGTACTCCGCACCCTTCTGGGCCATTTCGCCTTTGGCCTTGGCCAGCTTGTCGCTGGTGTCGTAGTATTCGCTGAAGGGATCCGGATCCATATAGTCCACGCCGGTCACGTCCAGGTACTCCCCGGTTTCATCCGTCTTCAGGGTACCTTTCACATCGAAAGGTGTCAGCTTCAGCAGCCGGCCGCCATGCTTCCCCAGCTGGATGCGCTGGACCTGGCCGTCGTCCGTTTCGAACAGGGCCAGGGTTTCCTCCCGGCTGACGGATTCGTAGCCTACGATCTGGCCGTGGAGAAGGATCTCATCCTTCTCCAATTTCATACGGCCATTTTTGTCCACTTCTTTATAGCGGACAATCTCGTCAGCCCGGTTCCGTTCCTCCACGGTTTCACCTTTCGTCCTATACTTTTTCCAATCGGCTTCATTATCTCTGACGTCTTTCTTCGATTCTTCCCGCTTATGCGCTTCAGAAGCCATTTCCGCAGCCTTCGTAAAGGAGCCCGTTGCCGGTGCCTTTACGTCTTCCGTCACCTGGCCATTAGCAGCCAGAGCCGGATCGTCTGCGTCCGGTTTCGGCAGATCCTTAGCCAGCGCAGAGCCGGACAGGACAACGCCGATGAGAGTCATAGCAGCAATGCGTTTCATGTTCTTCATGATGGTCCCCTCCTTATTCTCTGCCCTTGACAGTCCGTACACGCTGGATGTGAGGCACACCCCGTCCATCCTTCGTGATGGTATCTACCCGGATCCGATCCAGTTCAGGCGCAAATTCGGTGAGAGCCCGTGCGGACAGTTTCGCACCGTTCTGCATCATGCGGTACAGCACCGCAGCCATTTCATACCGGGTCATGTTCCGGTTGCCCTTGAAGTACCCATCCGGGTAGCCTTCCAGGACGCCGTTGCCGGCCATGGTCGCCACATAATCGTAAGCCCAGTGGTTTTCCGGCGTATCCGGGAACAGCTGGATCTTGGACAGATCCAGGGTATTGCCCGCAGCCTGGTCCGCCAGGTAGGACTTGACGTTTTCCAGTTCCTTCCGCAGTTCCAGCACTTCCTTGGCCAGAGCCACCCGGGATACGGACACGTGGTTGTGCTGGCCCAGCTTGAAGCTGACGCCTACATTCACCATGTTATCACCGCCGCCGACGCTGCCGCCCAGGCTGAACATGGTATCTTCGTTGGGCCGGTAGAAGGCGCCGATAGCAGCGGCGTGCTCGCCTTTGTAGTTGCCGAAGCCCGCTGCAAAGTCCAGCTTTTCATCCGGATCGAAGTCCAGAGGATGCAGGGCTGCCATGGCGGAGGCGTGAGCGCCCACTCTGTCAATCTGGTCACCCAGTCTGTTGATGCGGTTGCTCATGGTCGTATTGCTTTCGCCCAACTGGCTCACGTTCACGGCATCCGTAGGTGCAGTACCAGCCTTCACATTGTGGATCTGGTTGCCGCCCATATCGATGTTCGTACCATTATTGACCGTAATGCTGTTGTTGGTCACCGTAGTATTACCCACAACGATCTTATTGGTGGTAATGCCAGTGTTGTTGATCACCGTATTGCCGCCGATATAAGCATTGTTGGTGGTAACGCTGTTCAGGTTTGTCAGGTCCTTGTTCAGTTTGATGGTCAGGGTATCCTTGCCATCGGCTTCCACAGCAATGTTGCCGGCCGCACTCTTGAAGTTGGACAGGTCCGTACCGGTGCCTTCGCCCTGGACCTTCACCAGGGTGTTCAGCTTGTGGTGGTTCGTGGTATCCGTATTGTTGCCCGTAAAGTTCAGGCCGTCGTCCAGGGTAGCCACTTCGTGAGTTACCTCATTGTGGTCCACATAGGTAATGCGATCCATGCCATCCTTGCCGTTGTTGCCGTCGGTGCCATCCACGCCATTGCTGCCGTTCTTCACGGAGATGTCAGCAGAAGCGTTTTTACCATCCTTGCCGGCAGGTCCCGTGAGTCCGATATGGCCTACGCCGTCCTTGCCGTCCAGGGCCACGGCATCCTTGCCATCCTTGCCGCTGATACCGATATGGCCGTTATCGCCATTTTCGCCGGACGGTCCTTTGATAGAAATGCCATCCTTGCCCGGCTGGCCGTCGTCGCCCGGATCCCCTTTGATGGAGATACCGTTCTTGCCGGCTTCGCCCTGCATGGAGATGCCATCCTTACCATCAATACCGACGCCGGACTTACCGTCCTTGCCATTGATGCCGATGTGTCCATCCACGCCGTCCTTGCCGTCTTTGCCTTTGCCGCCCAGATTTACGTTGTCACTGAGAGCGACTTCCACAGCTTTGGAACTGTCTTCCAACGTCACTACTTCTGTCGTGATATTGGAGTCGGTGACTGTGTCGATGACCTTTCCGCCATTGCCATCATCCTTGTAGGTCCGGGTACCATCGCCAATAATCTGGATGTTCGTGCCCAGATCCTGGCTGACTTTGCCGGTGTGTTCGTCCTGCAGGCCGAAACCGCCGCCCTTGTCAGCATCGGAGATGTTTGTAATTTTGTTTTCTACATTGGTAATCTTCGTGTTGATCTGGTCGCCGGCCTGTTTCAGTTCGTCTTCAGTAGCAGCTCTGCCGGATACGTAGGTAGGATCATCCACATTCCAGGTCCGGTTATCCAGGCCGGTAATGTAGTCGCCGCCTTCAACCTTATTGCCCTTGTTGTCCGTCAGATCCCCGTCCTGGTGATTCTTGATGACGATAGCATCGCCATTCTTCGTATCGCCGCCCACGGTCAGGCTGCCATCGCCGCCCAGGTTCACGTCCTTGTTCAGCTTGATGGTCAGGGTGCTGGCATCGTCGCTGCCGCCATTGGCTTCCACAGCAATGTTGCCGCCGGCGCTCTTGAAGTTCGTCAGGTCAGATCCCGTGCCTTCGCCCACAACGTTCACTGTAGTATTCAGCTTGTTGTGGTTCACCGTATCGCTGTTGTTGCCGGTGAACTTCATGCCGTCATTGAGCGTAGCCACAGTCTGTGTGGTAGTACCGTCATTGTACTGGATACGGGTAATACCCGGATCGCCTTTCTTGCCATCGACACCAGGAATTCCATCCTTGCCATTCGTACCATTCGGTCCCAACGTGGAAATCGTGGTGGTAATGGTCTTGCCATCTGCACCATCTTTGCCAGTCAGGCCGATCTGGCCGATACCATCCTTGCCGGAAATGGATACAGCATCTTTCCCGTCCTTGCCAGAAATCCCGATCTTGCCGTCGATACCGTCATAACCGTCACGGCCGTTGCTGCCCTGAGGTCCCACGATGGTGACACCGGACAGGCCATCCTTGCCGTCATCGCCCTTAATGGAGATGCCGTTCAGGCCGTCCTTACCATCTTCGCCCGGCACAGCATCCTTGCCGATGATGATAGTGGTGCCATCTTTGCCATTGACACCGATCTGGCCGTCAGCTCCATCTTCGCCGTCTTTGCCGATAGCATTGATGGATACGGCATCTTTACCGTCTGCACCGGGTCTGCCGTCTTTGCCGTTGACACCGATATGGCCATCCTTACCATCGTTGCCGCCGATATTCACATCATCGCTGAGCGCCACTTTCACGGCTTTCGTGCCATCTTCAAGTTTGACGACTTTTGTGGTGATATTGGAATCTTCGACTTTGTCAATGACCTTGCCGCCTTTTCCATCATCTTTGTAGGTTCTGGTACCATCGCCAATAATTTGGATATTCGTGCCCAGATCCTGGCTGACCTTGCCGGTCTTTTCGTCCTGCAGCCCAAAGCCGCCGCCTTTGGTGGCATCTGTGATATTCGTAATCTTCGTATTGATCTGGTCCCCGGCCTGCTTCAGTTCGTCTTCGGTGGCAGCTCTGCCGGATACGTAAGTCGGATTATCGATATCCCAGGTCCGGTTGTCCAGGCCGGTGATGTAGTCGCCACCGGTCACCGTATTATTGTGATTATCAACCAGGTCACCATCGTTGTAATGTTTGATGACAATCGGATTGGTATTGTTGGTGTCGCCGCCAACGGTCAGGCTGCCGTCGTTACCCAGGTTCACGTCCTTGTTCAGCTTGATGGTCAGGGTACTGTCATTATCATCCTTGCCATTAGCTTCGACTGCGATATTTCCGCCGGCACTCTTGAACTTCGTCAGGTCGCTGTCAGTGCCTTCGCCTACCACATGGACTGTGGTATCCAGCTTGTTATGGTTGATGGTGCTGCTGTTATTGCCCGTGAATTTCAGGCCATCGTCCAGCGTTGCTACATCATGGTCATTGCCATCCGGATCTTTGTAGATGATACGGGTAATTCCATCCTTGCCATCTTCCCCGTTGACACCCGGTTTCGTCACGTATTCCGTGCGGATCGTAGTAGTAGAAATACCATCCTTGCCATCCTTGCCAGCCAGGCCAATTGTACCTACACCGTCTGTACCGTTAATAGCCACGGCATCCTTGCCGTCTTTACCGGCAATGCCGATGTGACCGTCGTTACCGTCTTTGCCCGGTTCACCGGTCGGTCCGGTAATGGAGACGCCGTCTTTGCCATCAGCACCCTTGATGGAGATGCCATTCTTGCCATCTTTTCCATCTTTGCCGATGACCACAGTAGAACCATCTTTTTCAACCACAGTAACCTTGCCATCCACACCGTCTTTGCCAGGCGTACCAGGATCACCTTTTTCGCCGGCGGTGACAGTATTTTCATGAAGGTCTTTATCCAGCAGGACATTGATGGTGGTATCGCCATTGGTGTCTTTGGATACGGTGGTGAGGATATTTTCACCGGAATACTGTTCTTTCACGGCATTGTACTTGTCTTCTGCCGTGGTCTTGCCAGCTACCAGTTCCTGATACTTGGTGCTGCTTTCAGCGCCGCCCTTGACATAGACCGTGCTGTTCAGCTTGTTGTAGACAGGATTGGACCAGTCCGTAGCATCCGCAATATTGGCACCATACTTCATGCCGTCGTCCAGCGTGGAAACGGTATGGTCATTGCCATCCGGATCCTTGTAGATAATGCGGGTTTCCCCAGGCTGACCATCGGCACCATTCTTGCCATCTACACCCGGTTCATGGACATATTCGGTGCGGATTGTAGTAATGCTAGTGCTGGTACCGTCGATACCATCTTTACCATCCTTGCCGTTCAGGCCGATGGTACCGATGCCATCTTTACCATTGATAGCCACTGCATCTTTTCCGTCTGTGCCATCGTCGCCTTTCGGTCCTTTAATGGTCAGCCCCGGAGCTCCATCTTCACCATCTTTGCCGATAATGATAGTAGTACCGTCTTTTTCTGTTACGGTAACTTTACCATCAACACCGTCTTTGCCATCCTGACCCGGTTCGCCTTTCTGACCGAGACCAATCTGGTCATTCATCTTGATATTGAAGGACGTCTGACCGTCTTCCGTCTTTGCGCGGATATTCAGATTGCCATTTTCCGTATCATAGGCATCGGTGTATTTACCGGTAGTCGTATCCTTCGGAGCTTCCGTCTTTGTCGGATTGACAGTGACCAGAGTATGCTTGGAGTTTGCCACGTCAGACATTCTCTTCAGCTGAGCCACGTTGACTGCATCGGTATCATTTGTACCTGCTGCCACGCCTGTAATCTGGCGGGTAATCTTATTTTCTGCGTCACCTACAGCTATTGCATTCTTTGTAGATTTCCAGACGCCCGTTGTATCTGCGCTGTGGTCTTCGTTCAGAAGATCATAGCCAACTTGACCGGCTTCCGTCTTAGCCACAGCACCGCTACCCAAAGCGATAGCATCGGACAGAGTTGCCTTCGCACCACTGCCAATAGCGGCGGAGTTTTCCGTATCGGCATTAACGATACCACCGATAGCAGCCATAGAATTCGTTCCAAGAGCCTGGGATTTGTACCCAAAGGCCGTGGCGTTGGAGCCGGAGTAAACGCCGTCCACAATGACCATGTTACGCAGTCTCGTTGTGGTATCCGTAGCCGGAACCGCAGCTTTGCCATCTGCTACGTCCACATAGTGAGCTACTCGATTATCATCAAGGTATACGGCCTGATACTGCGGATTGTCAGAAGTACCCACATTAGCTGTGAGAACGGTATAGTCTTTGCCATCTACATTGACAGTATACGGAGTTTCGCCATTATTATTGTTTGCATCGCTGTAGACCTTGTAACCGTAGCCGCCAACAATGACTGCTTTCTGTTTTGAGCCATCATTCTGAGTAACGGTAAAGGTACCATCATCATTCATAGAGCCAGCAACAGATTCTTGACCCCAAGCAGTAGCGTTATTAGCGACCGCCTGTGTGCCGCTGCCAAAGGCAGTAGAATAGAGACCGCTTGCAATCGGGCCTGTACGGCTGATTACATTACCTTGATTATCCTTAACTTCCCGGTCGCCGCCACCCCAGGCCGTTGCATAATGGCCAGAGGCCACGGATTTGTTACCAAATGCTGTTGCGCCAATGCCAGAGGCAGTAGTACGGTCGCCAAATGCTGTAGAGACCTGACCGGTTGCTTTGGTGCTTTCACCGAAAGCAGTTGCCCTGCCTGCGCTGGCCAGGGTATTCTGACCGAAGGCCACCGCTTCATCATTTGTTGCTTTGGCTCTATCGCCAAAAGCAACGGTATCCTGGCCACTAGCTTCTGTGCTGTTACCAAAGGCAACTGCATTGACAGCTGTAGCCTTATTGCCGGTAGGTCCACCCACCCTGATAGCGTTGCCGCCGAAGGCTAAGGAAGCATCGCCGCTGGCTACGTTGTTCAGACCGAAGGCGGTTGCATATTTGCCGCCCTGTTTACTGTCTGCGCTTTCAAATACAGCGCCGTCAGAAGCAGTAGAATGGGTGACGAGGTAATTGAAGTCCTTGCCCACCATGATTTCGCCAACCTTATTGTCAGCGGTTACGTTATACAGGTTGCCGTCTTTCAGGACTGCTTTTGTACCATCTTGAGTTTTTAAAATCAAATAGGACTTGGTAACTTTACCTATCGTTTCCGTAGCGGAAGCAGTCTTGCCATCGGCATCCAGATAAGCTTCATGCATTCCAAGATCGGTGACGGCGTGTAACTTGGTAAGCTTACCGTTAGCATCTGTACCATTATAAAGCAGGGAATAAGCTCCGTTTTTATCGGCTTCCACACCTGCATGGTTGCCTTCGCCAAAGGCCATATTGGATTGGCCTACAGCAGTATTGGCACCGATTACTACGGCTTTATACCCTGTGGAAACGGCGCCTTTGCCGATGGCAATAGACTGGTCCCCATTGGCAGTAGCTTCCCCGATAGCAATGGAGGAAAGGCCTGTAGCAGATGCGTTGACACCGGCAGCCATAGCATTCATGGCAACGGCACCTTCATTGTTATAGTTTGTGTCGTTATCAATGCCAGGACTCAAAACACTGTAATCGTGAATCTTGTTTCTCGTATCTGTGTCTTCGAATTTGCTTTGCAATGCTTTCAACTGAGCCACATTGACGGCATCCGTATCAGCAGAACCTGCGGCCACATCGGTGATTTGGCGCGTAATAATGCCATAACCAGCTTTGTTATTTACATCGCCAATAGAAACTGCAGCCTTTGTAGATCTCCATACGCCAGTCAAATCTCCGGCATGAGAGGTACCCGTCACATCATAGCCGATGTATTGATTCCCATCCACACCGGTACCATCTTCAGCCACAACACTAGTCGCTGCCACACGGTCAGCATAGGCCAAGCCACCAAGAGCCACGGAATCATCAATCACAGCCTGAGAAGCAAAACCAGAGGCAAAGGAATTTTCGCCAAGAGCCTTACTTGCATAGCCAAATGCACTGGAACGAACACCGGAAGCCTGGTTGCCAAAACCTACAGCGCTGGACTGAATGCCGGAAGCGGTGTTGCTATAGCCCATAGCAGAAGCATTGGTATTTTGCGCATGGTTATGATTACCCAGAGCCAGATTATCGTTGACTTTTACCATATCCCCATCGGTAATGACATCTAGGTCCGTAGGTGCTTCATCCAGCTTATCTCCCTGGGAATAAGTATTCACGCCATATTTCGTTACGGCATAATAATTTCCTTCTGCATCCCGGGCGTAATAAGCGGTTCCGTCCTGATTCTGCATAACTACAGAACCAGACGTAGTACGAACCACATTACCTGTTGCATCAGTCAGGAGTGCGTGGGAATCTTGATCGACTGCAATATACTTCGTACTGGTGCTTCCGCTGGCATCAGTAACATCAACGGCTCTCTTATAAGCGCCGTTATTTCCTTCGTTCTCCCCTTCTGCATGGGAATCAAAGCCCACAGCAGTGCCATACGTTACAGTGGCTTTATTCACAAAACCGAGGGCAGAGGAGTAATCTCCGGATGCCCCATTGGCAAACCCAACCGCAGTAGCACCGGATCCAGAAGAACTATTTTGAAAACCAACTGCAGTCGTATTGTAGTTAGAAGCAGTATTCGAGAAGCCCACGCCGGTACTATTCTGCCCACTGGCATTTGTATTCATACCTACAGCAGTAGCATTGTTGTTTCCCGTACTACCAGCCTTCGTGTTGTACCCGATACTGACAGAATTTATGCCAGATCCATTACTACTACTTTCTTCAGAATAACCAATACGGACAGAGTTAGTGCCCCAGGCATTCGTGTTCGTGCCAATCCCTACTGCATTATCTGCAGCGGCATTGTTACTAGTTCCTTGAGAATACCCGATGCGGACAGACTGTGAACCATAAGCATTAACGTTTGTGCCTATGCCGACCGCATTTGTAGAAACGGCATTGTTTCCGGTACTAGTGGAAGCACCGATACGGACTGCATTTTCAGCATAGGCATTGGCATTCGTGCCGATACCAATAGCATTTGTATTCGTTGCCTTGGATACCGAACCAATAGCAATGGAATTAGTGCCAGTAGAAGAAATCGTATCCCCATCATTGGAACCGATAGCAATTGCACCGGAATTAGAAGCTTTAGCATTGGAACCGATGGCTATAGAGTTCTGGCTGGAGGCTGAAGGATAATATCCGGTAGACTGATTAGAACCGATAGCAATGGCATTAGTACTAGAAGCTTTGGCGTTAGAGCCGATAGCTACCGTGTTGGGTGCAGAAGCAGATGTATTAGAAGAATAATCCATAGAGCTGCTTCCAGAACTGCTGCCACCCATACCACCACCAATAGCTACGGCATTGGAGGCCCCTGCACTAGCAGAATAACCAATGGCTACGGTCTTGGAAGAACCGCTGGCCTTGGCCTGGGAACCGACAGCTACGGAATTATAAGCACCGGCAGATGCATTTTCACCAACGCTTGTACCATAATCATAAGAATAAGCACGCTGACCTACAGACGTACCATACTGATTGGCTGAGTTATAATAGCCTACCGTTGTAGAATACTGACTGTTAGCAGAGGAGGTATCACCAACAGCAGTGGAATAGCTGCCTCCTGCGCTGGAACCCCTGCCAACGGCGGTGGAATTATTGGCGGAATAGCCTGTAGATGCCTGATTACCGACAGCTGTAGAATAGGTAGCACTGGCAGAAGAGCCCTGCCCTACTGCCGTTGCTGAAGAATTATGAGTTGTTGCATGATCACCCACTGCTGTAGCATTGGAACCGGATGCCGAAGAACCCTGTCCTACCGCAGTAGATGCTGATGACGAAGCGGTTGCAGAATAACCTACAGCCGTTGTGTTGTTACTCTGAGAGTTGGCGCTATAACCTACGGCTGTGGAATAGCTGCCATAGGCATGGGCCGTATTTCCGACGGCCGTATCATAAGTACTATTTGCATTTGCAGACTGGCCGACAGCCGTAGAATAGCTCCCTGTAGCCATGGATGAATAGCCGAGAGCCGTAGCCTGGCTGTTCACTGCATGGGCATTATCGCCTACAGCGGTAGACTGAGTATAGGAAGACATTGCCGAATTGCCGACAGCTACAGAATAGCTGCCGCTGGCAGTCGAATTCTGACCGACTGCCGTATCGTAGCCGGAAGTAGCATTGGCATGCTGACCGACGGCTGTTGCAGAATAGTTGGCATTGGAATCAGCGCCCACGGAGGTGGCATTTTCGCTGTACGCATGAGAGGTCTTGCCTACAGCCGTTGCGTTTTTGCCTGCTTCTGCTTCTGCGCCGAAGGCAGAAGCGCTGGGTGCCCAGGCATTGGATTTACGGCCTACAGCCGTCGCATCTGTCGCAGAAGCCTTGGAATCAGTGCCGATAGCAATAGAGTCCTGGCCCCAGCCTTTCGCATGGGTGCCTACGGCAATGGCATTTTCGCCGGTAGCCTCGGTGTTCAAAGGAATAGGATTTCCATTGGCATCCAGTTTATTTTCAGTAAGCAGATTACCTTCATCATCGGTAGCCTGTACCATCACAGGATTTCCTTTGTCATCTGTCACAGGCTGCCCGTTATCATCCACTTTCTGGACCATTTTCGGAACCTGTTCATATTTCATATTTCCATCCGCGTCCAGAGCTGTACCGCCGATAGCGATAGAAGTCTTGCCGGAGGCATTAGTATAGTTGCCTACGGACGTAGCACCGTCGCCTGCAGCTGCGGCACCGACGCCGGCAGCCAGAGCCCGGTTGCCCGTTGCCCCTTCGTTATCATAGTTGTACTGATGGTCGTCTTTATCGTTCCAGCCATAGTAATGGGTCTTGGTAGTTTCTACGGCCGATTTCAACTGAGCCACGTTGACCGCATCGCTGTCCTTTGTGCCGGCAGCTACATTCGTAATCTGGCGGGTTTCAATAGGATTACCATCTGCATCGGATTTGCCAACGGATACGGCGCCACGGTTGGAAAACCAGACAGGATCCGTCCCTTTATCCGTTGCCGAAGCCTGGGTCTGGGTAACCGGATCCCAGCCATAGTTTTCTTTCGGTGTATTGGCTACCGAGCCTTCGCCCAGGGCAACGCCCCCTTCTACTGTCGCCGAGGTGTTATTGCCCAAAGCAGCAGAGCCGTTGCCGGTAGCAGTAGAGCCGTTACCTACGGCAATGCTGTTCCAATCGGCCCGGGAACCGTTGCCTACAGCCGTGCTGTCCGCCGTAGCCTGGGAAGAGGCACCGATAGCCTGGCTGTTATCGCTGGCATAGGCATGATCGCCCACAGCGGTACCGTATTCGCCGGCAGTGGCACTGGCACCACTGGCAACGCCATTGTCAGCAGCTTGAGAGTTGATGCCGGTGGCTACGGAGTCCACACCTGCAGAGGCCCCCGGTCCTACGGCTGCACCGCCCACATCGGAGCTTGCCCCATGGCCTACAGCTACAGAATTACCGGCAGCGCTGGCGTCATGGCCTGCGGCTACGCCGTCCGCTCCTGTTACCTTAGCGTCTGTACCTGCAGCAAGGGAGTCCGTAGACGGATTATACATGTCTTTACTATAGTAGGAGTAACCATCTGCCAAATTGCGGACAGGGTCACTGACTTCTTTCGTCTTTGTAGTAATGACATTGCCGTCATCATCCTTCACTGTAGTGTACGAGGTCTTGGACTTGCCGGCATTCTGGTCGATGGCCGTAGAGGTCGTAGCCGGCCGTTCTTCCACCGTGCCGTCCGGATGGACGATGGTCACGGTCGTTTCATAGGTATGCTTATAGTACGGGTCCGTGGTTTCTACAGGTTTCCCCGTATCCGGATCCGTTTCACCGTTTGTATAGACCAGATCCTTGGCGTGGACCAGATTGCCACTGGGATCCGTAAAGTAATCTGCCTGGGAAGGATCGGCCGTAGCTTTGCCGTTTTCGTCGGCATAGTAAGGCACCAGAGGGTTCGTAATATTGGCGCCTTTGCCCACGGACGTATCCCCATCAGCCTGAGCTACTGCCCCGTTTCCGGAAACCACAGCTCCGTCCAGGCCCTTTGTCTTTGTGCCATCCACAGGATTTGTCGTAATGGTGCTGGAACCATCGTCGTTCTGCGTTTCAGTAATCAGCGTCTGATTATCACCGGCAAATTGCTGGGGCTTGCCTTCCCCA
Organism: uncultured Acidaminococcus sp.; assembly: GCA_900314165.1. The sequence continues at coordinate 2,272 of OMUE01000185.1, read as the reverse complement.
TCTTCGTGCTTAGCCGAATTGTCAGTACCGGTAACTACGTTGTTGCGGCCGCTCTTATCATCGGCCAACTGGTTACCCTTGCCGATAATCGTATCACCCTGCTCCGTATACGTGGCCGTACCGCCGTTGCCGATATCCACGGTCTTGTCTTCTGCGTACACCGGTGCCGCATTTAACAAGGCTGCCAACACCAGAGCCACAGTAGCTTTGCTAAAGATAGTCCCCCCCCGTGTGGACAGTCGTCTTTGCTTTTCCGTCATGGTGGGCCAGTTCGGACACGACAATGTACATATGCTTCGTCTTGCTCCAAATGACCTGATAGATTTTATTCATAGCGTTCTCCCCTTCTCGTCCGGATTTGTTTTGCATTCATAAAGCAAATAGGTTCGAGATTTTTATCAATTTTACATAAAAATGTTTTAATAATAATTCGCCATAGTACATTTTATCCAGTGTAAAGACTGCTGTCAAATAATTATAAAGAATACCGTTCTGAGAGGTTCACAAAAGAATGTTTCAGGCATACAAACACGGGTTTTAGGGCAGAAGGTGTAAAAAGTTATTTATAGATTCCTATGCTAGTATAGGAATTTGCAAATAACTTTCTGTTTGCACTAATCCGTAGGGGCGCCCCAGAGCGTAGCGGCGGTGCGCCCGTTAATCATGTTGAATAGCCTGGATGCGGATTTGCCGCCGGGGCCTGTGGCCCCTCTGGAAAACCCCTACGGTGTGGAATGTGAAAGTTAATTACGGTTTTCTTTACTAGCGTATATTTTCCAAAAATGTGGTATGATAGAAAAGTAAATCTAAAAACTGCCAAAGGGCAAGAATAGAGGCTAAAGTATGAAATCAACGTTACGCAGAACCTGGGCGGAAATCGATCTGGATGCCCTGGCGTACAATTACCATAAAATCCGGGAACACATCGGTCCCAACGTGAAATTCTTAGGCGTCGTAAAGGCGGATGCCTACGGCCATGGGGCCGTCCAGATTGCTACCCGGCTCCAGCAGCTGGGTGCCGATTACCTGGCGGTCAGCAGCATCGACGAAGCCATGGAGCTGCGCTTCAACGGCATCACCATGCCCATCCTGATCCTGGGCCATACGCCCCGGGAACAGGTGGACCGGCTCATCTGCTTCAACATCACCCAGGCTGTGACCTGTGAAGCTAAAGCTATAGAATACAGCGAAGAAGCTGTGAAATACGGCGGCACCCTGAAGATCCACGTAGCTGTGGATACGGGCATGAGCCGCATCGGCTACCTGTGCGACGGGGACTATTTTGAAACCGGCGTCAAGGGCATTATGCACGCCTGCAGCCTGCCTGGCCTGGAAGCCGAAGGCATCTTCACCCATTTCGCCGTAGCCGATGAACCGGGAGCCGACTGCAAAGCCTACACGGATCACCAGTTCAAGCTGTTTACGGACGTCATCGCCGAAGTGGAAAAACGCAGAGGCGTGAAATTCAAGCTGCGCCATTGTGCCAATACCGGCGCCACCACCATCCTGCCCCAGACGTACCTGGATATGGTCCGTCCCGGCCTGCTGCTGTACGGCTATGGGGAATTTGCCCGGATGCTGGGACTGAAGCCCCTGATGGCCATGAAGACCACGGTCAGCACCATCAAATATTATCCGGCAGGCACAAAGGTCAGCTACGGCGGCATCTACACCTGTGACAAGCCCACCACCCGGATGGGCGTGGTCCCCTATGGCTACGCCGACGGCTACATGCGCTGCCTGAGCAACAAGTACAGCTTTCTGACAGAAGACGGCCTGGCTCCCCAGCGGGGCCGCACCTGCATGGATATGTGCATGATTGACCTGACGGACAAGCCTCACGTGGACGTGGGCAGCGAAATCGAAATCTTCGGGCCCAACCATCCTGTAGAGGACATGGCCAAGCTGGCCGGCACCATTCCCTACGAACTGGTCTGCAATGTCAGCAAACGAGTACCCCGGTTCTACATCGAAAACGGGAAGGTCATTGAAAAAGAATTGATGTTAAGGATGTAAAAAACGAGCCGTGCAAATTTGCACGGCTCGTTTTTTTTACCCAATCACATTGAAATTCGTATCCACATACCCTTCCAACTTGCGTGCCATGTCCCTGCCATAGGCTTCGGCAAAGTCTTTCAGGATCTGTTCTGAAATCGTAAAGGCAGCCAGTTTGCCAAAGATGGCTTCTGTCACTTCCCGGAAGGACCAATAGGCATGTGTCAAGGCCGGGTTCAATTTGACCCATTTGGCCGGTTAAAAGTGACCCAATAAA
>OMUE01000163.1 GCA_900314165.1 uncultured Acidaminococcus sp. | reverse complement strand
GCCCTTTCTCCGCAAAATAGCCGTCCTGATAGATTTTGCCATCCGGGAAATAGACAGTTCCTTTCCCATAGGGCTTATCATGTACCGTTTCCCCTTCATAGACAAGATGACCGTCCTTGTCATACAGTTTTTTCCATACCCTTTTCCACTTCGGATCGATATTTGCAACGCCTACCAAATCAGCCATACCAATGCCCTCCTTATTCTTTATATCCTCAGTATAAAAAATAAGAAGGGCACGCAGGTCGTCGTGCAGGCGACAAAATTATAATTCAAGCGAGCAACAGCGTTCCACGTCTGTTTCCTCTTTGCTCCTTTACAGCTTCTCCAAATACTTCGCCGGTACACATTTCGTCTGCCATACGCCATTGTGAGCACGGTAGAACACATACCCGTCATGCCGCATAGCTGCACAGTCAACCTTATAAATCACAACCAGGCCACGACGCCGGCTGCCTACCTGACGGGCCGTCTCTATATCCGGGGACAGATGCACATAGAGCCGCTGCATGGGCAACAGGCCTTCTTTAGCAATGGACAGACAGTTCTTCTCTACCGTGCCATGGTACAGTACAGCCGGAGGCTCTGTTTCCTCCATTTCCACATCCACATGGACAGTATGGCCCTGGCAGGCCCGAATCTTTGTACCGTCCTCGCTAACCATAAATCGTTTCTTATTATTTAAAGCCACGACACGGTCAAGGATTTTTCGGTCGCAGTACGTTCCCTGCCGATTCATGCCAGCGAGGATATCTGCTATAGGCGCCCAGCCATGAGCATCCAGCTCCACCCCCAGTACTTCCGGCCGATGTCGTAGAACAAGGGATAGGAGCTTAGAGATATGCTGTTCAGATTTTGTTAAAGTATCCATAGACAGTGCCTCTATTTTTCCGTATCCTCTTTCGTACTACGTATCACGTATAACGACTCTTGTCCGTCCAACAGACCCTCGTCCCAGCTGCCTATCGACCCCAGTCGTCTTCATCACCTGGCTCAACATCACCGGAACAGTGGCTCACGTTGGACCGGAAGGGTGGCTCAACCCCGCCGGACTGATGGCTCAAAATGAGCCAGATTACTCAGAGGAGTAAGGTGGAAGGACGTCAAGTTGTTGGGCACTTACTTTTTTTCAATTAGATAAACTGGGAGTTATCTTGAAGTCAATGCTTATCAATGTGCCTGGATATACGTTTCCAGCTTTGAATGATACTCATCCAGTGTGTCAGGCATGGGTTCCCCAGTTCTGCCCAACAGCAAATCCGGCAGATAAAGCGGTTTTTTCCCCGCAGAGGTCATGGCTCTGAGACATCCGATACAGTACACAACAATATTGTCACAGGGAAATTGCTCTGCCCGCATCCGAATACGCTCCTCAACTTGCTCATTGGAAACGGAGCCATAGAAATTATCTCCACAGCACACGGATTCCGTACCGCTGAATTGCGTTTCTACCATCTCGATGTTCATCTTGGACAAAAGGCTTCTGATGGCTCTATGTACCTGGGGTTTATGGCGGTAGCCGCAGGAATCATGAATGGATACTTTCAAACCGCTGTAATCAGGAAGCGTTAAATCAGGGATGCTGTCAATAACTTCCCAGTAGGAAATGGTATTGATATTTTCATACAGTGACCGAAAACGGCGGTCACACCCGGCACAGTTATTGATAATCGTGGAACCAGGTGCAAGGCCAGGGTCGTGTCGGCAACAGATATTATGGAGCTTCACGCTGCCGAAATGGGTCTGTAGCAGCTTTAGCATTTGCTCTGGCACGTCAGGCTTATACAGACTCAACGCACACCCCGGATTGAAATAGCATTTTTCCATATCTATTTCATCCAGCGTTATGCTTTCCCTGATGTAGCGTGTGCGGTGGGCTGCGCCGGTTGGGCACACAGCAGAACAGGTTCCGCAATCGATGCAGGCGGCAGCATTGATTCGATATTGATTCTCTTCAGCCACAATAGCCTGGACAGGACAATTAGAAACGCAGGCACCACACATCACGCAGGCATCCGAAATCTCATAATAAAACTTATCTTCACAGCCCGCCACGATAGCCGGCGCTAAAACATCCTGATTTTTGTTCTTTATCATTAGAAATTCCTCCCAAAATTCTGAGTTGTATATTCCTATTTTTCCTCTGGCTGGAACTCCGCCAGCATCTCCAGCATATGCTTTTCGATTTTAACAATCATCGATTCAAATAAGCCAACGTAGATATAGAAGACTGGTTCTTGCCAAAAAAGCACACTGATCCTTTTTCGTAATTTTTTTATATCAATCTCGTACCAGCATAGTTTGAGGCTCACCAACAATCAGTAATCGGGGACATTTTGTTCCCCGCATTGTCCACTATTCTGTCCAGCGGACCACGACTCAAGACACCTCGGCCCCGGCAGCTTCGGTCCCAGCCTCCTCGGCCCAAGGATTTTCGCCCCCAAGTCTACCTCCGTTCCGCTCCTTCATGCCCCAGCAGCACCCACTCAACATCCAGCGAATCCACGAACTTCTGCAACGCCTTCACAGCCTTGCTTTCCACAGTTCCCCCATTTTCAAAGGAACCCAGCGTAGCATCGCCTAGGAAAAGGACCTTATCCTCTGGTATATAGATGACCGTGCTGTCCGATGTATGGGGTGCTTCTTTCCAGCAGACCACTAACATCTCACGTCTAACATCTACCGTCTCCTCCAAGCCTCACGGATTACACACCTGGCAGGGCACATAGCCTTCTTCCACTGCTTCCTCTCGGGATTCAAACTCCACCCGGTTCGCTGCGCTGATTTTCTTAGCCCAGCGGCAGTCCGCATAATGGAATTTCATAGAACGAGCATTCCCCACATAGTCTGCCGCCAGTGATACAGCCGGTGCTGCAAAGGAACACAGCGTACATACAAGGACCATACTGACTAGCTTTTTCATCATAAACACTTCCTTTTGAAACTTCATCTTGCATCCTATTCCCCAAAACTTAATATTTTCATTTTTGGGGAACAGATTCCAAAAGCCAGTCTGCTGCATCAATAATCTGTATTCCTTCATATTGATACGCAGGTTGGAAAATACGGGCAATGACCATTTTCGGATAGGCATCCTGGATTTTCAGCAAAGGCTCTACTTCCCGTTCAAAGGTTCTTTTTTCAGACAGATCATTAGCCACCTGGATATAGAACTTCATGCCATCCTTGATAGCCACAAAATCGATTTCTTTTTTATACAGGACGCCAACATAAACCTCATAGCCTCTGCGCAGGAGCTCAATCGCTATGATGTTTTCCAAGATATGCCCGTAATCCTGATTCCTGGTTCCCAGCCTGGCTGTACGGAAGCTATGATCAGCCAGATAATATTTATCCTCTGTCCTCAGATATTTTCTGCCTCGGATATCGTACCTGCGCACCTTGTAGAAGGCAAAGGCATTACACAAAAAGCCAATATACCTGGCGATGGTTTTATGGTCCACCTTTGTCCGATTAGAGGCCAGAGTATCTGTAATCTTCCGGATAGAAGTCAGATTCCCTATATTATCCATAAGATAGTCTACCAGCGTTTCCACCAAAGCCAGATTCCTGATCTTATATTTTGCCACAATATCCCGGACAATCAGAGAATTCATCACTTCATGATTGAGGTATTGATGCCGTTGCTGTTCTGTCCTATATAAATAAGACCCCGCCATGCCCCCGTCCGAGATATATCGGGTGAAACTCCCATAATTATTCTCTGACGGGAAATAGGTCAGATACTCTTGAAAGGAAAACGGGAAAATGTGGATTTCATAAGAACGCCCCACAAACAAAGTCGCCAGGTCGCTGCTCTGCAGGAACGCATTAGAACCTGTGACATAGATGTCGTATTTTTCCTTTGTGTACAAACTATTGATAGCTTTCTCAAAACCTTTGCACATCTGGATCTCATCAATCAGCACATAGGTGTTTCCGCCTGCTGCAGCCCTGCTGTCCACATAATTCTCCAGAGCATAGTATTCTAAAAGCCCTTCGTATTCCGTCAGATTGAAATTCACATGGATAATCACGGACTCAGGATCCAGGGCTTTCAGTCTTTCTGCCCAGGCTTCCAACAGTTTTGATTTCCCTGATCGGCGAATCCCTGTAATCACTTTAATATCAGGAATCAGACGGACTTGTTCCAGCTCTTGCAGATATCTGTCTCTTGCGATTAATTTCATGGCTGTCCCCCCTGATCTTTGATTACTCTTATTATAGACTGTCTATTCCCCAAAATTCAATATTTTTCATTTTTGGGGAATAGAGTTTTTTATAATCTTACACAAGAGTCCGGCGTGCACTGCACAGCTTGGATGAGATGTCAGACGGAAGACGGACGACAGAGGAACCACGCTGCCGCGTGGAACGCCAGTGTGCTCCGCACGGCCAGCGGCCCAGTCCGCACTCGCTTGTGTAGTAGGTAGTTGGGAACCGTTCCTTCCGTAGGGGCTTGCCAGAGAATGGCGAAGCCGTTCGGCGGTAAGCCCGTTGCCAAGAGTTGGTATGGTGGTGGGTTCATTCCAAGGGTTCCTTAGTCGCACACCCTTACGATAGGTGCCCCACATTTGCTGCAGAACCCTTCAATAATAACGCCGAATCGATCCTTCCGCAGATTATAGCCAGGTTTAAACGAGGTCACGCCACAGTTCGGGCAAAACGCACTTGTAAGCCACATTTCTTTAGCATCCTCCGGATAGGAACTCCAAAGCTTCAGCGCTTTGATGTCCGTAGTTCCTGCCCCCTTTTCAAACTCATCCTGATCCATTTCCTGCCGGATGAATCTTTCAATCGTAGCTTCATCCACACCATCTTTGCGGAACTGTTCCGCCATCTTTTTGTATTTCCCAGTGTATTTCATCCGATTTTTCCTCCTTTTCTCTTCCAAGCCATGCTCTATTCCCCAAAGTCCAATATTTTTTATTTTTGGGGAATAGAGTTTTTTATAATCTTACACAAGAGTCCGGCGTGCACTGCACAGCTTGGATGAGACGTCAGACGGAAGACATACGACGGACGACAGAGGAACCACGCTGACTTCTGTCATCTGACTTCTCTATTCCCGCCGTCCAGCGGACTCATAACGTCTATCGGCAGAGATAAGATGGCTCACAGGTTCAGGCTATGTTCATCCAGCAAAAAATTCTGCAATCCGATGGTCACAATTCCTTCCTCATTCCTTCTGACCTTTATGTTGTCTCCCACCACGATGATTTTTTTAAAGGAATCAGAAATAGAAGTAAGTGGCCGTTGTTCTTGTTTTATTTTATCCAAATTGTTCATAGCAAAGGCTGACTGCACGTAATATTTCTCACTGCCCTTTGTTGCAATAAAATCAACTTCCAACTGCTTCTTTTTCCGCTTGCCTTCCGTGTCCGTTTCATAATATTCTACAAGCCCCACATCCACTTTATACCCTCTGATGCGGAGTTCATTATAAATCAGGTTTTCCATAATATGAGTTTCCTCAACCTGCCTGAAATTCAATCTGACATTTCGAAGGCCAATATCTTCAAAGTAGTATTTTGCAGGAGACCCAATATACCGTTTCCCCTTGATATCAAATCGTTTTGCCTTATTGATCAGGAAAGCATCTTCCAGATCATCCAGGTAGGACTTCAACGTTTTATCACTGATGATTTTATTCTTGACACTTTTAAAAGTGCGGACCAGCTTGGATGGATTTGTCAGGCTTCCGACAGACGAAGCCAAAATGTCCACCAGTTCATCTAATTCTTCTTTATTCCGTATTTTATTACGATCTATAATATCTGACAGATACACTTTTTGGAAAAGAGTAGAAAGATATTCAACTTTATCTTCTACACTATTCATGGAGAGGATCAAAGGCAGTCCACCATAATTAAAATAATCATCCCAAGCCGCATCCACTGGTCCATCATAAGCAGACACAAATTCACGAAAGCTAAGTGGATGGACCCGGATTTCATCACCTCGCCCCCTGAATTCAGTAACTACTTCGGAGGATAGAAATCGCGAATTGCTGCCTGTTACATAAATATCGGCATTCCTGATATGCAGAAGACTGTTTAGGACGTCTTCAAATTCACGCAAAAGCTGTACTTCGTCAAGAATGATATAGTATAGGTCATCATCCCTAATCTGATCTTTAACAAACGTGAGCATTTCATCCGGATTACGTAAGGATTTATTGCTGCGATCATCCAAAGCAATCTCGATGATATGATCCTTTTTAACTCCTGCACGGATCAAATACTCATGAAACAGATTAAAAAGCAGATACGATTTACCACATCTTCTGATACCGGTGATAATTTTTATCAATCCATTTTGTTTTTTCCGGATTAAGCGGTTTAAATAGTCATTGCGTGGGATTTCCATATTCATACCTCTATTACGAAATTTTATGCTAACGCACTTGTTTTCGTAATAATTATGTCTCTACTATAGGCAAAATGCAATAGCATTTGTTTTTTATTACGAGTTTTAGTGCGTTTTCACTTTTTTTCGTAATAGCAAATAGCAAAAACTTCTCCCGACGTGCGCTGCACAGCTTGACTGAGACGTCAGACGGAAGACATACGACGGACGACAGAGTTCACACGCTGCCGCGTGGAACACCAGTGTGCTCCGCACGGCCAGCGGCCCACGACTCAAGCACGCTTCGACTTTGCTGCTTCGACTCAAGCCTCTTCGGCACAGGAATGGTCGCTGCCTGGTGCCGATCTGCGTATCGGCGGTGCTCATGAAGGAATTTCAACCAGTACAGATTTTCCTCTGGGCACCGGTTGTGCACACTTCAGCACCGGTTTTACTGGTTCAAGTTGGACCGGAAGGGTGGCTCAACCTCTCCGGAACAGTGGCTCTCAGGAGCGGAATGCGTTTCTTCAGCGGCCAGAGCACCAGTTTTATTGTCATCCCCGCAGGGGAGGGGAACCGTGCCAACTGGCACGGTGGTGGGGCCGGGCAGCGCCCTCCAAAATGGTCATTTTAACTTGACTCTAAATGAATCCCGGCTCACCAGAGTCAGGCGAAAACGACCAATTTCAGCTCATTTAAAATGACCACTCTAGCCTTGAAGCCTTGGTGCCTGTCGGTGCTGAACAGACTATCGATGGTGCTCAATGAGGAATTCAATCTAAATTGAGATTTCCGCATGAACACCAGTAGTACTCACTGACTGGTAGCGAGTTTTACATCATCCATGTGCAGACACTCCTTCCCTGAGTTTAGCGAGTTTTTAGAGTCGACTTTAAAAACTTGGCAAACTAGGTAAACTCAGCATAGTACTTTGTTCTGCACTTAGTATCTCACTAAGAGGAGTGAGGTAGAAGGACGTCAAGTTGTTGGGCACTTACTCCGAAACGGCCAGACCATCAAGGCATAAGAAAAGCTCCTCACCACTGGATTGTCTCCGGTGTTAAGGCCGGACTATAATTGACCCAAAGGGCCGGAAAAAAATGACCCACCTCATACCAAAATGGATTACCATAATAAGTGAGCAAACTTGTTAGGGGGTAGTCCAAAATGATAGGAAGTGGGCTTATTATGATAATACGCGATAGTGCAAGAAAAGGCAAGAGCGCATATGCTATCGGTAAAGAGCAGAATATTTCCAAGAACACGGCCAAGAAGTATATGCAAGTAGGTACTCTGCCGGAGCCACCTCATAAGCGCGGTTCCATTCTGGATCCCTTTAAGCCGCAGGTCAACCAGATGATGCACGATGGCATATTCAACTGCGTCGTCATCCTGGAGACCTTGCAACAGATGGGTTACACCGGTGGGAAGACCATCATCAAGGATTATGTCCACGTTTTTCGTCCGCCAAAGGCCATCCCGGCTGTGCCACGGTATGAAACCAGACCTGGAAAGCAGGCCCAGATGGATTGGGGAATCTGCCAGTATTTGGGCACAGATGGCGAATTCCACAAAGTTCCAGCTTTCGTCATGACTCTGGGATACTCTCGGACCCGATACGTGGAATTCACAAAACGTTGTGACCTCAAAAGCCTGGAACGCTGCATCCTGAACGCTTTTGAATATTTTGGCGGAGTCCCTGATGTCGTGCTGACAGATAACATGAAGACAGTTGTCCTGAAGCACGAGGCCGGGAAGACTATCTTCCTTCCCGCTTTCGAAAGCTTCTGTGCCGATATGGGCTTCAAGCCTTCCACCTGCAAGGTACGTCGGCCCCAGACAAAAGGGAAGGTAGAACGTTCTGTCCGCTATCTCAAAGAAAACTTCCTGCCCGGAAGACGTTTCACCGATCTGTACGACCTGAACCGCCAGGCTCTTCAATGGTGCCAGCATGTGAACGGCAAAAAGCATGGGACTACAGGGAAAA
>OMUE01000135.1 GCA_900314165.1 uncultured Acidaminococcus sp. | reverse complement strand
TAAGGACGTTTAAAATGATTTGTTTTACGCAAATTTTCGCCTCCTTAAAGTAAGGAAAGCATACCATAGGAGCCATTCTCTGTCAAAATTCAATTAGTACCAGCTTTTAATATTGTACATTTATTATGTTAAATCCCGTGACGATTTTGTGTCTTAAACACCGGTTTTTACCGAATCTTTACCGAATTTTACTTTAAAAAACAGTTTTCTCGCATTAAAGTATGAACTTTTTATGATATTTTCCGTAGTCGTTCCCCTCAGTGCCGCGGCTTTTTCCGCTACGAGGAAAGTATATAAGGGATTATTCCGCCTACCCCGGTAGGGTACCGGTGCCATATAGGGGGAATCCGTTTCAAACAGGATCCGGTCTTCCGGCATTTTCGCCAGGATGCTGCGGACACCCCGGTCGTTCTTGAAGGTGCTGGTGCCGCCGAAGCCGAAATACCAGCCCAGTTCCAGGAACTTTTCCGCCATGGCCCAGTCTCCGCTGAAACAGTGCAGCACCCCTTTCACGCCCTGGCCCTCCGACAGGATCACATCCGTCAGATCCTCATGGGAATCCCGGTCGTGGATGATTACGGGCAGGCCCGTGCGTTTGGCCATATGCAGCTGCTGGACCAGGTACCACTTCTGCAAGTCATGGGGCGAATTTACATCATTGTAATAATCCAGGCCGATTTCCCCGATGGCCACGACCTTCGGGTCCGCGCACCAGGCTTCCACCTGTTCCAGATCTGCCGGTGTGCAGTGGCCGATTTCTTCCGGGTGCAGGCCCACGGCTGCATAGATGAAGGGATATCTGTGGGCCAGGTCCAGGGCCATTTTTGAGCTGGGAATATCACAGCCGGGATCAATGATCCCGGCCATGCGTTGTCCAATCTCTTCAATTAGCGCTTCCCTGTCCTGGTCAAAGTCTTCCACGTCCAAATGGGCGTGAGTGTCGATGAGCGGAAGCTTTTCCATATTATTTCACCTTGGAACCGGAGGCAATGCCCGGGGCTTCGCACAGCACCAGGTTGCCGGCGTCGTCAGAGGCAGCCAGCAGCATGCCCTTGGATTCGATGCCCTTGAATTTATGAGGCTTCAGGTTGGCGATGACGATGACGTTCTTGCCCACCAGCTGTTCTGCAGTGTAGAACTTGGCGATGCCGGATACGATGGTCCGTTCTTCTTCGCCCAGCCGTACCGTCAGCTTCATTAACTTATCCGCATTAGCCACTTTTTCGGCGGCTTCGATGGTGCCTACCCGCAGGTCCAGTTTTGCAAAGTCATCGATGGTGACCTGGCCCAGCGTAGCGACGCCTTCTACCTTCTTGTCAGCCTTTTTGGCTTCCTTCTTAGGCGCAGGAGCAGCTTCTTTCTTCTCCACTTCGATGCGCGGGAACACAGGCTGGCCCTTCTGCACCTTCGTACCGTCGGGCAGATTGCCCCAGGCCACGTCGCTGAGCAGCATCTGTTCCGGAGCAGCCAGGCCCAGCTGTTCATACAACTTCGGTGCGCTGAAGGGCATGACAGGAGAAATCAGGATGGCGATATTCCGGACCGCGTCGGCCAGATTGTACATGACGGCTTCCAGACGCTGAGCCTGGGCTGGATCTTTGGCCAGAATCCAGGGCGTCGTTTCGTCAATGTATTTGTTGGCAGCGCCGATATAGCTCCAGACTACCTTCAGGGCTTCATTGATAGCGTACTTGTCCATGGCAGCCTTGTAGTTCTTCAGGGTTTCTTCTGCCAGGGCACGGAAAGCCGCATCCTGTTCGTTATCGACCACGGTCTTGTGGACTACGCCCCCATGGTATTTTTCAATCATGGATACGGTGCGGTATTGCAGGTTGCCCAGGTCGTTGGCCAGATCGGAGTTGAACCGTTTGATCAGGGCATCCCTGGAATAGTTGCCGTCGCTGCCCAGGTTGATTTCCTTCAGCAGGAAATACCGGACGGCATCCGGCCCAAATTCCTTGATGGGTTCCCGGGGATCCACCACATTGCCCTTGGACTTACTCATCTTGTCGCCGTTGACCACCAGCCAGCCGTGGCCGTATACTTCCTTCGGCATAGGGAAGCCCATAGCCATGAGCATGCACGGCCAGATAATGGTATGGAAGCGGACGATTTCCTTGCCCACCAGGTGCAGGTCCACAGGCCAGAACCGGTTGAACTTGTCCATATCCTGGCCGAAGCCGATACCGGTGAAGTAGCACAGCAGTGCATCGAACCACACATACACTACGTGCTTCGGATCAAAAGGCACGGGAATGCCCCAATCGAAACTGCTGCGGGTAATGCACAGATCATCCAGGCCTTGTTTGATGAAGTTGATCATTTCATTCCGGCGGGATACGGGCTGGATGAAATCAGGATTGTCTTCAATAAATTTCAGCAGGCGATCCGCATATTTGCTGATGCGGAAAAAATAGCTGGATTCCTTCATGTGTTCCACAGGACGGCCGCAGTCGGGGCACACGCCGCCGGCTTCTTCTACCTGCCGTTCCGTCCAGAAGGATTCGCAGGGTACGCAGTACAGACCTTCGTAGTCCTTCTTGTATACATCGCCCTGGTCGAAAACCTTTTGCAGCAGGGTCTGCACGGTCTTCTGGTGTTCCGGGCTGGAAGAGCGCACGAACTTCGTGTAGGATACGCCCAGCATATTCCACAGTTCTTTAAATTCGGCTACAACCCCGTCCACATATTGGAGAGGCGTCATGTTGTTATCTTCGGCTTTGCGCTGAATCTTCAGGCCGTGTTCGTCACTGCCGGTGATGAACTGGACATCAAAGCCGTCCGCTCTCTTGTAGCGGGCAATGGTATCTGCAATGGTCGTGCAGTACGCATGGCCGATGTGCAGGTTGGCGCTGGGATAATAAATCGGCGTCGTAATATAAAAAGCTGGTTTCGTCATGGTCATTCCCCTTTTGCAAAATATGACTTATACTAATCTATAATACTACAAATTTAAAGAGGATACAAATGCACATCTCTTTTACTGCCTCTACGGCCGATGCCGGCCGCAGGCTGAAGAACTTCTTACAACAGAAAAATCGTTTGTCCACGGCCTTATGGCGGAAGATCAAATGGAATGGTACACTCTTGCGCAACAACGCTCCTGCAGGCCCTAATGATGTGCTGCAGGCCGGCGACGTCATCACCTGCAGCTGGGACGAGTCTTCCCCCGTATTTCCCGCCCATGTGCCCCTGGACATCCTGTACGAGGATGACGCCCTGCTGGCCGTCAACAAGCCCGCCGGCATGCTCATCCACCCTACGGGCCGCTTTACCCGGGAAACCCTCGTCAGCGCCGTAGCCGGCTATTATACGGAAAAAGGAATCCAGGCCGGCATCCATCCTGTGTACCGGCTGGACCGGGACACCACGGGCATCGTACTGATTGCCAAGTCCGCCCAGGGCCAGCACGCCCTGTCCGCCAGCCACGACTGTATCCGGCGGGAATACCTGGCCCTGGCTGCCGGCATCTGGCCCTCAGATAGAGGAATCCTGGAGCAGCCCATTGCCCGGGACGAAAGCCACCCATGCCGCTTCCTGGTCAGCGAAAAAGGACGGCCTGCCATTACGGAATACACGGTGCTGCAGCAGTTCCCCACATTCGCCCTGCTGAAGTTCCGGCTCCGTACGGGACGGACACACCAGATCCGGGTCCACTGTGCCCACATAGGCCATCCTTTAGTGGGCGACGGCCTGTACGGCGGTCCTGTGGATGTCCTGAGCCACCAGGCCCTCCACGCCTGGCGCCTCACGTTCCGTCATCCGGTCAGTGGAAAGACCCTGGTACTCACTGCGCCGCCAGAAGAAGAAATCAAAAACATGATAAAAAAAGCAAAGAGCGAAGAATAAAGAGCAAAGAGAGGTGCATCCGCACATTCCGCGGAGCACCTCTTCTCTCTTATCTCTTCGCTTATTTTCCGTCCCCGCTGCCGCAGGCCCTCAGCACTCTGCACGATCTCAATCACACTCCCAGCAGCGCCCGAGCCACGTTCAGATAGATCAGCAGGGAGCCGGCATCCACGATGGTCGTAATGAGGGGACTAGCCATGAGGGCCGGGTCCATCTTCAGCTTCGTTGCCAAAAGGGGCAGCACGCCACCGATGGTCTTCGCCATGATGACCGTGAACAGCATAGCCACAGCCACCGTGACGGCCACCATTTCCCGTCCCGGATACATGAGGCGGATGCGCACATAGTTGAACGCGGACAGGATGACGCCGCACAGCAGCGCTACCCGCAGTTCCTTCCACCAGACCTTCAGGGCGTCGGACACCTTGATTTCCC